>NQJH01000189.1 GCA_002256685.1 Methylococcaceae bacterium NSP1-2
TTAAGAAATTTTAATGAGCTGTCATCAAAGGTTCATTAATTTTATTTAAAGTTAGTTAGCTTTTAATTGTTTTATCGAGGTAAAGTCAATGTCTAGCGAAATTACGTCATTAACCACCTTTCTTGAATTCCATTTAACATCATGGTCTGCAATCCTGTCAGGAGAAGGAGCGGTATTTACTCTACTCATTGTATTTATCGTCCTGTCGGGTCTTGAATTTAGCTGCCCTAAACGAAGATTACCCGCTAAACAGTTGCGTCAGTCCTATCAAACAAACGCCAGTCTGTTTATTTTTAATGGGATTGTTATCTCGTTACTATCGGCAACACCCTTATTAATACTGGCAGAAAGCTATTCAGACCAAGGGTTGTTAAATTATATTCCCAATCCTGCATGGAAAGCTCTGCTATCGTTTCTATTGCTCGATTTGATGATCTATTGCTGGCACAAAGCCAGTCACGATTTTGATTGCCTGTGGATGTTTCACAAAGTGCATCACAACGATCCTTATTTAAATGTTTCAACCGCCTTTCGAATACACATTGTGGAGCTGTTAATTATCACCGTTCTAAAATCGGCTTACATTGTTGTATTAGGCGTAAATGAAACGATGGTACTTACTAATGAAACTATATCGACTTTGTTCGTTATGTTTCATCATACCAATATTTCATTTCGCAGTGAGAAACGCTTGGGGCAAATTATTATTGTGCCTTATTTGCATCGCGTACACCATTCAACGGAGCGTACCGAACACGATAATAATTACGGAATGGTGTTTTCAATATGGGATCGTCTTTTTGGTACGTTGTTAGAACGAGAATCTATCGAAATCGGCATTAAAAACCATTCGCCACAGACTGTTTTAGGTCTGTTAAAATTCGGGTTTACGCCAGAAAATTCAGTGCCTGCACACAAACTTAATTTGAATCTTAAATCCATGATCGCTGAAGCCGCTTATTACAAAGCGGAAAAACGCGCCTTTGCGCCTGGAAATGAGCTTCGTGACTGGCTGGAAGCAAAAAAGGAAATTATCAGGATGGTTTACGGTGACAAGCCTATCAGCAAACGCGGTAGGATGATGGAGAGAGGCAATAGGTCAAAATCCATTGTTACCAATCACTGATACAATCGGTTTACCCATCAAGTTGCAGACACCTATCATCATCGCCGATTAGCAAAATGAGATTTTTAACTTTGTTTGCGGCTGGCGGGGATTGCGTTGTTGGTAAGTTACTACAGCTTGTTAGCGTTACCATAAGGCAAACTGCTATGAATTTTTGCCCAATGTGTGCGGGAGATTATTAACTATGTTCCTTACAAAACTGAATCGGTTTGCAAATCACTTTAAAATATAGTTAATCTATTTGCTAGAGTGAGTTCGCCCATCTTCTGAAAAGATGGGCGAACTTATTTTTTACGACAACGCGCTTTGATTTGCTTTAGCGATTTCGGCGATTTTGCCAAATGCTTCAATATCACGAACGGCGAGATCGGCTAATACTTTACGGTCGATACCCACGTTGGCTTTAGTTAAGCCATTGATTAAACGACTGTAAGAAATGCCGTACATTCTTGCGGCAGCGTTAATACGCACGATCCACAAAGCACGGAATTGACGTTTTTTCTGTTTGCGGTCGCGGTACGCATATTGTCCCGCTTTAATAACCGCTTGTTTAGCAACGCGGTAAACTCGGCTTCTTGCGCCATAGTAACCTTTTGCTAATTTAAGAATTTTTTTGTGTCTTGCTCTGGCTGTTACACCACGTTTTACTCTAGGCATGATAGGTCTCCTTGATTAACTATAAGGCATCATGCGTCTAGCCATACGCACATCGGATGGATGGATCGTTGCAGGCGCGCGCAACTGTCTTTTTCTTTTGGTCGATTTTTTGGTCAAAATGTGGCGTTTGTGTGATTGTCCACATTTAAACCCACCGTTGCCTGTGCGTCTAAAACGCTTAGCAGCACCACGGTTGGTTTTTATTTTCGGCATTTGTTTGCTCCAATTAAATTAAAATAAAAATCCCTGAGAGATAATTCGACAAGGCAAAATGCGTAGGCCCTGAAAAATTACTCGCATTGCTTATCAATGCGGTGGCTCGGCAATTCCTATGCCAAGGTAAAACGAAGCCAAACAGGTTTATCGCTAAACCTATCTGGCTTGAATTTATTGATACGTTATTTTTTTATTGTTATTTCTAAGCTGCCGTGCGGCAAATAGATTACTTTTTCTTCTTCGGAGACATGACCATAATCATTTGTCGCCCTTCCATTTTAGGGAATTGTTCGACAATGGCTATTTCTTCCAAATCTTGTTCAATACGTTTTAAAACATCCATGCCAATTTCACGATGCGCCATTTCACGCCCGCGATAACGTACAGTGATTTTGGTTTTGTCGCCGTCATTAAGAAATTTAGTTAAACTTTTTAGTTTGACTTGATAATCGCCTTCGTCCGTTCCCGGTCTGAATTTGATTTCTTTGACCTGAATTTGCTTTTGCTTCTTTTTAGCAATTGCCAATTTTTTGTTGAGTTCAAACTGGTATTTACCGTAGTTCATTATCTTACAAACGGGGGGATCCGCGTTTGGCGATATTTCTACTAAATCCAAGTCTGCCGCATACGCAATCTGTTTGGCCTCATCCAGCGAGATAATACCTAATGCTTCACCCTCTGCACCTGTGACTCTCACCCGTCTAGCGGTGATCATGTCATTTAAGCGCGTTTCATCTTTTTTAGTAGCGATACCTTAATCCTCCACGTTGTTTATTATGTTCTATTGGCAATCTCTAGTTTTAACCGTTCACTAAAATCACTGACTGCCAAATTACCTAAATCATCACCCTTTTGCGTGCGTACCGTAATGAGTTGTTCTTTTAATTCATTATCACCGATGATGACAAGATAAGGTACACGCTGCATAGAATGTTCGCGGATTTTAAAGCCAATCTTCTCATTTCTCAAGTCAATTTTTGCTCTAATACCTTGCTGTTCTAGTGTTTTCAGCACTTGCGCGGCATAATCAGCGTGTCTATCAGCAATAATTAACACCACAACCTGCACTGGTGACAGCCATAATGGGAATGTTCCAGCGTGTTGTTCGATTAAAATACCAATAAAACGCTCTAATGAACCCAGAATAGCGCGATGTAACATCACAGGTACTTGTTTTGAACCATCTTCAGCAATATAGCTTGCACTTAGACGAGCAGGCATAGAAAAATCCACTTGAATTGTGCCACATTGCCAAACCCGACCAATACAATCTTTTAGAGAAAATTCAATTTTAGGACCATAAAACGCGCCTTCACCCGGTTGCAAATCCCAAGCTAAGCCTTTGTTATTCAAGGCAAGTTCTAACGCAGATTCCGCTTTATCCCAAACAGCATCATCACCAACGCGATTTTCAGGACGCGTGGATAATTTAATAATTACTTCTTCAAAACCAAAATCTTTATAAACTGCAAACAACATATCGATAAAGGTTGATACTTCGTCTTGAATTTGACCTTCGGTACAGAAAATATGCGCGTCATCTTGGACAAAATTTCTAACCCGCATTAAACCGTGCAATGTGCCAGAGGGTTCATTACGATGACAAGAACCAAATTCAGCTAAGCGTATCGGTAAATCGCGGTAGCTTTTAATGCCTTGATTATAAATCTGAATATGACACGGGCAGTTCATTGGTTTAACCGCATAATCACGATTTTCCGAATGAGTAGTAAAAATCATTGCCCCGAATTTATCCCAATGCCCTGATTTTTCCCACAGTGAGCGGTCTACTAGCTGCGGAGTTTTAACTTCCGCATAGCCATTGAAACGCAATTTCTCACGAATGTACTGTTCAACTTGTTGGTAGATAATCCAGCCTTTTTCATGCCAGAACACCATACCGGGAGCTTCTTCTTGGGTATGAAATAAATCCAGCGTTTTGGCTAATTTACGGTGATCGCGTTTTTCAGCTTCTTCTAAACGGTGTAAATAAGCTTGTAGTTCTTTTTTGTCGCCCCACGCTGTGCCGTAAATGCGTTGCAGCATTTCATTTTTAGCATCGCCGCGCCAATACGCACCTGCGATTTTCATCAGTTTGAATGCGCCTAATTTGCCTGTACTAGGTACATGCGGCCCACGACATAAATCGGTAAAATTGCCTTGTTCGTATAATGATAAATCTTGATCGGCAGGAATTGATTCGATAATTTCAGCTTTATACGCTTCGCCTAAGCCTTTAAAGAACGCAATCGCTTCATCTCTGGACAACACCGAACGCTTAATGGCAAAATCTTCGGCGACCAATTGCTGCATTTTGGCTTCAATTGCCACTAAATCATCTGGAGTAAAAGGTCTGGAATACGCAAAATCGTAGAAAAATCCGTTTTCAATCACAGGACCAATAGTGACTTGT
>NQJH01000020.1 GCA_002256685.1 Methylococcaceae bacterium NSP1-2
AGTCAACGAAAGCTACACTACCCAAACTTGTTCGTGCTGTGGCTTGATTAGCCAAAGTAGTCCGAAAGGTAGAGCAGGTTTGCGAATAAGAGAATGGACGTGTGCTGAGTGTGGCACGACGCATGATAGAGATATTAATGCCGCCAAGAATATTCTCGCGCTTGGGCATAAGCGTCTAGCAATAGGAATCCCCCTGCTTTAGCTGGGGGAGGATGTCAAACAACTAGCCTGATATACTGAATAGCAAGTAGCCTCTATACGAATGTTAATGAACCTCACTATTTCATTAACATTCGTATAGAGGCTACTTACTAGCTTATACAGCTACTTCTTTTTTTCAACTGGTTTGGTGACTGTCTCAGAAACAGGTGCCTGTGGTGTCTGTTTAGATGAATCGGATGGAGCAGGAGCAGGAGCCGGAGTTGATGTGTCGTTAAGTAGGATATCGGTTTTATTTTTTTCGATAGTTTTAGTGCCGATGCCAGAGACCTGAGAAAGGTCATCGATGGATTTAAAATTGCCGTTTTTGGTGCGGTAGTCAATAATGGCTTGTGCTTTTTTTAGACCTATGCCGCTTAAAGAGTCAGCGATAGTTTTAGCATCAGCAGTGTTGATATTGACTGGAGCTGCAAATGCATTAACTGAGCAGAGTGCTAACAAAATCAGTAATTTTTTCATTATAGTATTGAGTTTTTGAAAAGAATGAAGGAACCGATAGTGTTAAGCAACCCTCTAGTTTTTGTCAAGTTAATTTAACGATATACGCAGCGGTGTTCGCTTTTAAATTTGGACTAAGAAGTTAAATTGAAGAGGAGGGAATCAATGCAATGATTTAAAAATACCGACAGTATGGGCAAGCAATTTACAACTAAACAACCACCAGCTAAAAGTTGGTGGGTTTGAGTTACGGACTGGAAGTCCGGATACGCGTCGGCTAAACGACGCGTCTTATGGCGGCTCCATCTTGAATTCATCATTCGGATTTAGCTCAAAATGAGGTTCCAAATATTGCTTAATCATCTCTTCGGTCATCTGCCCAACTGTGGCACAGAACTATCCCCGTGCCCAAAAATGCCGACCCCAATATTTCTTCTTCAGAGGCGGGAATTCCTCAAACAACCGACTAGCTGTATTGCCTTTGATTCGCCTCATAATCTCACTCGGTGCCATATTGGGCGGCTTATCAAAAAGTATTTCCTAAAGAAACTCATCGTAGTGTCGGTAAAGAGTCTGGGCAAACCAATCATGTCGAACGATGGAACAACACATTTTGCCAATGGCTATCTCGCTATACCCGTAAAACGTTGTCTTTTTCAATGTCCGATGAATACCATGCTTGGGTCACTCACCTTTTTATCCGAAAATATAACTTAACCCTATCACTTTGATTTTTACCATTACCAAATATTGCTCAGTTTATGCAATTTGTTTTTAGTTTCTCGGCAGGGATCAGTTATTTCTGCAAAATACGAGCGTGGATCTGCTAACTTCATGATGGAAGCTCTCAAAAATCTTACTTTATAAATATATCTTGTCAATAGTGCGACTGCCCTGAATAAACTCTCAAGCTGGTATATTTTTGACTTGACAAGGTTAATTGAACTGGTAAACTGAGTCTGCACTAAATAGATTTGGTGCCACCCCGTTGTAGATTATTTGAAGCGGGATGCGGAGAAGGAGTTATAACTATAGAGTTCTAGTCCAGTGGATTAGAAATTTGTTAATTTTTAGGAGATAGAAATGGCAGCTACAACTGAATCAGTTAAAACTGATGCTGCGGAAGCACCGCTGTTAAATAAAAGAAATATGATTCTAGGCTCTTTAGTCTATATCGTGTTTTACGCTTGGGTTCGTTGGTATGAAGGTGTCTATGGCTGGTCAGCTGGTTTAGATTCATTTGCACCAGAATTCGAAACATATTGGATGAACTTCCTTTATATCGAGTTCGTATTAGAAGTAGTTACTGCAGGTATTTTGTGGGGCTATCTTTGGAAATCTCGTGACCGTAAAGTCATGTCAATCACTCCAAGAGAAGAGTTGAGAAGACATATGACACATTGGACATGGTTAGTAATGTATGGTTGGGCTATTTATTATGGTGCAAGCTACTTTACTGAACAAGATGGTACATGGCATCAAACTATTGTTCGTGATACTGACTTTACACCAAGTCACATCATTGAATTCTATTTAAGCTATCCAATCTACATCATCACTGGTGGTGCATGTTTCTTGTATGCGAAAACAAGATTGCCTACCTATCAACAAGGTTTATCCTTGCAGTATATGGTTGCAGTTGTTGGTCCTTTCATGATTCTGCCAAATGTTGGTTTGAATGAATGGGGTCACACTTTCTGGTTTATGGAAGAATTGTTTGTTGCTCCTTTACACTACGGCTTCGTATTCTTCGGATGGGCTGCTTTGGGTGTATTAGGTGTTGTAAACATAGAAGTTCAAGCAATTGCTAAACTTCTGAAAAAAGACTTAGCTTAATACTGAGTCTTGGTTGTAATAACTATCTCCTCGCTGTTTCGTCATTTTTCACGATGAAACAGCAAAATGGAAGATAGTCATTAATAAAAATAATTTAAATCCTTTAGGAGGTAAGCTAATGAGCGCATCTCAATCAGCTGTACGTTCACGCGCTGAAGCAGTTAAAGTTTCTCGCACGTTCGATTGGCTAATTTTGTTTACATTGTTCTTCGTTGTACTTGGTGGTTATCATATCCATTATATGTTAACTGGTGGTGACTGGGATTTTTGGACTGACTGGAAAGACAGACGCTTATGGGTAACCGTAGCTCCAATCGTTTCAATTACTTTCCCAGCTGCGGTTCAAGCAGTTTTATGGTGGCGTTACCGTTTGCCTTTCGGCGCGGTAGTTTGTATTTTAGGTCTGCTTTTAGGTGAGTGGATTAACAGATACTTGAACTTTTGGGGATGGACATATTTCCCAGTAAATTTCTGCTTCCCATCAAACTTAATGCCAGGTGCTATCGTTCTTGACGTTATTTTGATGTTGTCTGGCAGCATGACATTAACAGCAGTAATTGGTGGTTTGGCATGGGGCTTATTGTTCTATCCAGGTAACTGGCCAATTATAGCTCCATTACATGTTCCTGTTGAATACAACGGCATGATGATGACGTTAGCTGATTTACAAGGTTATCACTACATCAGAACTGGTACACCTGAGTACATCAGAATGGTTGAAAAAGGTACACTGAGAACTTTCGGTAAAGACGTTGCTCCAGTATCAGCGTTCTTCTCTGGTTTCGTGAGTATCTTAATTTACTTCTTGTGGCATTTCTTTGGTAAATGGTTCGGAAGCACCGCTTTCGTTGAAGCTGCATAAAGAATTGTTTGAGAAAAAAAGACTAGCAGTATTTATATTGCTAGATACTCTGAAAACTATAGATTCTCTATTATAGAGGAGGATATATGAAATTAATAAAAGACAAGGTTGCTAAATTATCCTTTGTCGCACTGCTGATAACTGTTACAGCAGCGATGTTTTACGCACCAACTGCATCTGCTCATGGTGAAAAATCGCAAGCCGCTTTCATGCGTATGCGTACTATTCATTGGTTTGACCTAAATTGGTCAAAAGAAGAAGTGCCAGTTAATGACACAATGACAATTTCAGGTAAATTCTATGTATTTAATGGATGGCCTGAAACTGTAGATAAACCAGAAATCTCTTTTTTGAACATTGGTGTTCCAGGTCCTGTTTTTATTCGTGCAGGATCATGGATTGGTGGTCAATTAGTTCCACGTTCAGTTTCATTGGAACTAGGCGAAACTTATGAGTTTAAAGTATTGTTGAAAGCACGTCGTCCAGGCGACTGGCATGTTCACACTATGATGAACGTAAAAGGTGGTGGTCCAATCATTGGTCCAGGTAAATGGGTAACTATTACTGGTTCTATGAGTTCATTCGTTAACCCAATTACTACGTTAACAGGCGAAACTATCAACCTAGAAACTTATAATTTGGAAAACACTTACTTCTGGCATGGCTTATGGTATGCTATTGGTGTGGCTTGGTTGTTCTACTGGGCTCGTAAACCAATATTCGTTCCTCGCTTGATTGCTGTTGAAGCTGGTAAAGGTGATTCTCTAATCACTGCTACTGACAAAAAAGTGGCATTGGGTTTTGCTGTAGGTACATTGGTTCTTGTTGCTGCTTCTATGGCTTCAACTAACGAAAAATACCCTATCACAACTCCTTTGCAAGCTGGTTTGTTGCGTGGAATGAAAGCAATCGAAATGCCTGCTAGAACTATTAGCGTTAAGGTTGACGATGCTACATACCGTGTACCAGGTCGTGCTATGCAAATGACACTGACTATCACTAATAATGGTGATTCAGCAGTTCGTTTAGGCGAATTCAACACAGCTGGCGTACGTTTTATGGATCCAGCAGTTTCACAAGATGAAACTGGTTACCCAGATGACTTGTTGGCTGAAGAAGGTTTGACTGTTAGCGATAACAGCGCACTGGCTCCAGGTCAATCAAGAACAGTTCAAGTAACTGCATCTGATGCTGCATGGGAAGTTTACCGTTTAGCTGATTTGATCTACGATCCAGATAGCCGTTTTGCTGGTTTGTTGTTCTTCTATGATGAAGCTGGTAACCGTCAAATGATTACAATTGACGCTCCATTAATCCCATCTTTCATTTAATGAATGCTTAGCTGATAGCTACGGTTATCAGTTAAGGGATTTTAAAGCTCCCGTTATGTAAATAACGGGAGCTTTTTTTTGTAAAATAGCTTCACTTAGTACCAAGTATTGCGTTTATGACTTGAATCTACCAGTTGTATCCGATACCACACTATAGATGCTTACATCAAAATTAAAGTGGGTTAGTTTAAATTTTCAAAATAGCCTACTTCCTAGCATAAATGCTGGGCAACCAATCTATATTTTTATCTCAATGGCACGCAGTTGTTGCAGACTAGAATGTAATAAGGTGGCACACGACCTTGAATTGATTTTTATCTTCCGTTGAGTAGTGACCACGCGCAGCTAAGGATTAATATGCGAGTTTCCAGATTATATACAGCAATACCATTAGCTATCGACCAATACATTGAACTCGATGATGACAACGCCCATTATGTAAGAACGGTGCTGCGACTAAAAAAAGATGCAAAGCTTATGATCTTTAATGGTAAAGGCGGGGAATATTCATGCACTGTGGTCGAAGTGAGTCGAAAAACCGTGCGGTGTGCGATTGAGCAATGGCACGACCGTGGTGTGGAATCGCCGCTACAACTAACCTTGGGCTTAAGCATTTCACGCGGTGATAGAATGGATTTATCAGTACAAAAATCTGTAGAGCTGGGCGTGAATCACATTACCCCATTATGTACAGAACGGTGTGTAGTACAGTTTAGTGTGGAAAAAAAATTACAACGTTTACAACACTGGCAAAAAATAGCGCAACATGCGGCTGAACAAAGCGGTAGAACTATGCTCCCAGAACTAACGGAAATACATTATTTGCCAGATTGGTTAAATCACCAGCAAGGTTTGAAAGTATTTCTTGATCCCTATGCTAAAACTTCATTAGCCGAATTAAAACCTGAGAATAGAAAGGTCACGTTACTTGCAGGACCTGAAGGCGGGTTTAGTAATTCTGAACGCGATATGGCAACAGCAGCGGGGTTCATTCCCGTGCGTTTAGGCAGTCGTATTTTAAGAACCGAAACCGCCTCATTGGCAGCCTTAGCCGCCGTACAAATGTTGTGGGGTGATTTTGGAGTGTTATCTGAAGATTAAGCTAATGAGGACAAATATCGCGGCGCGAATTTTACAAGCGAGCCAACAAAGCATACGCATTATTTTTTATGCCATCGTACCTTTACTGGTATTGCTTGCAGCCATATCCGTATCCTGTATCATCGCTTTTTTTGTTATCAAAGGCATAGGTGATGTCGTACCATTTCAAAAAATAATTAGTAAATCAACCCAGCTACTGTTGATTTTGAGTATTTTTCCTGCTATGAAAATACTGAATATTGATAAAGAACAGCTAGGTTTTGCTACACGTCCTGTATTTTTCAAGCAATTATTACAAGGTTTTGGCTTAGGTTTGTTGACTCTGCTACCGATTTTTATCGTGTTGTATGGTCTTAAAATCAATGTGTTTGATACGACAAAGCACTGGACAGTCAGTTTAGTGTTGGCAAAGCTCGCTTACACATTACTACTTGCCTTAATTATCTCATTGATTGAAGAGCCGTTATTTCGCGGCATACTCATTACTGGCTTAAGTAGAAAACTACCTATTGCTTTAGCGATTGTGGTTAGTGCAGTTTATTACTCCGCGCTACATTTTTTGGATAACAATGTTGTTATCGCTGTTCAGGATATTCATTTTTTTACTGGCTTTAAGTTATTGAAAGGTGCGTTTACTAATGTTTTGAACCCGATGATGTTTTCATCGTTTGTATCTTTGATGATGGTAGGTATTTTCTTAGGCATAGTCAGAACACAGGCAAAAACTAGTTTAGGCTTATGTATCGGTTGTCATGCGTGTTGGGTGTGGCAAATTAAAATGAGTAAAATCTTCTTCGATACCAATTTATGGTCGGAATACATTTATCTAGTTGGCAATTATGATGCGATTGTTGGTCCTTTAGTGACAGGCTGGCTATTGTTCGAGATTATTAAATATTTTATTTATAAGTACATGACTAAATCGATGTAGTCGTTTTACCGTTTAAACTTGTCCGAATTGACGTAATTGCTCCACAAAGTCAACAATTTCAGTAGCAGTATTGTGAATGCCTAAACTAACGCGAACGGCTGTTTTTGCTTGTTTAGCGTCTATACCCATTGCCAGTAACACATAACTTGGTGTATTGCCGCCGCTTGCACAGGCTGAACCACTGGACACCGCCATGCCTTTTTTATCCAGTTTCATGACCAGCATTTCACCGTCTATGCCATCAATACCGAATAACACCGTATTTGATAGCCTAGGTGCGTCTTGGGCAAAAATAGTCAGATGTGGAATGGTGAGTGTGTGTTGTTCTAGCAAGGTTCTAAGGGTAAGCAATCGTTCATTGCGTTCAACAAGTTCAATTTTTGCGAGTTCTGCCGCTTTACCAAAAGCCACGATGGCTGCAACATTTTCTGTCCCTGCCCTGAGATTTTGTTCCTGTCCGCCACCTCGTAACATCGGATTTATGGTGATACCTCTACCAACAACCAACGCACCGCAACCTTTCGCTCCGTAAATTTTATGACTGGATAAAGTCATCAAATCGACATTTAACGAATCAAACAGGACGGGTATTTTACCCAAGGCTTGTACCGCATCGGTATGAACCGTTATGTGTTTGGCTTTTAACTGCTCGGCATAATGGGCGATGGGTTGAATAACCCCCGTTTCATTATTTGCCAGCATCATCGAAACCAGTTTAGGCGAATACTGAATAAGCTGATTAATTGCATCCTGAGTAATGAGTCCATTGCTATCTACATTTATCATCGCCAATTCATGCCCTTGATTTTTTAAATGCAGGGCAGGTTCGATAATAGAGGGGTGTTCAATGGCAGATACCGCTAGTTTGGATGGTTCAGTCAGTGTTGCCAAAGCGAGATTATTGGCTTCAGTACCACCGCTAGTAAAAATAATTTGTACAGCAGATACCCCAACCAGTGCGGCGACTTGTTCCCGGGCGGTATCAATTGCACTGCGAACAAGCCTTCCGTGACGGTATAAACTGGAGGGATTACCGTAGTAGGTTTTCAGAAAAGGCAGCATCGCTTCCAACACCCGCTCATCGAGCGGTGTGGTGGCATTATGATCGAGGTAGATCATTTAATATCGTTCATTAAATCGGCGTGATTACGAATTTCAATGACTTGTCGCGCTTCTTGATTTTGTCTTTCAGCGACTTCTTGTACGCGACCTTTTGCGAGTAGATCAGCTAGGGTAATCTGTTGTAAATAACTTTTAATGTGATCACCTAAATCCATCCATAAATCGTGTGTTAAACACGCGTGGTGTTTTTGGCAATTGGCTTCACCGCCGCATTTGGTCGCATCAATACGTTCACCAACCGCAGCCACAATCTCAGCAATACTAATGTCACAAGCATTACTGCAAAGACTATAACCACCACCTGGTCCACGCACACCTTTGACCAAATTTGCGCGGCGCAAACGGGCAAATAATTGTTCCAAATAAGAAAGAGAAATAGTTTGACGAGCGGCTATGTCGATTAGAGTTACTGGCTTTAATTGACTATGAAAAGCCAAATCAAGCATTGCAGTCACGGCATAGCGTCCTTTAGAGGTTAAACGCATAAAAATCACCTTATAAAAATAATGTTAAGAATCACTACTATACTTAACCTAGTAAAATAGTCAACTAATACAAACTTGTTCTAAGTATTCGATTTATAACTATCTTCAATTTCACAGCCATTCAGTGTACAAATAGGCGTTTCTGTGCAATCAATACCTGCCTTGTTCAATGCTGTTTGCAGAATGACTATTTGTTTATCCAGTGTCTGAATATGATCTAGCATCCGATTAATAGCATAGGCAATAGGGTCGGGCATATCGGCAGTCATGCCGTAAGCATTAAAACCTATTTTGTTGGCTATTTCACTAAGGTCGGCTTTTTTGTCTTTGTTATCAATAATATGGGCGGGAATCCCCACCACTGTCGCACCCGCAGGGACGGATTTTAATACCACTGAATTTGAGCCTACTCTCGCGCCTGTACCGATTTCGATAGGTCCTAATACCTTCGCACCGGCACCAATGACCACACCATTATGCAAGGTTGGATGACGCTTGCCTTTATTCCAAGTCGTTCCGCCTAGGGTAACGCCGTGATATAGCGTGCAGTCATCACCAATAATGGCGGTTTCCCCAATCACGACCCCCATGCCATGATCGATAAAAAACCGTCGTCCAATAACCGCACCCGGATGAATTTCAATCCCCGTCAACCAGCGACTTAAATGGGCAATAAACCGCGCTAACCATTTAAACCCCGCATTCCAGCAACTGTGACTCAAGCGGTGAATCAAAACAGCATGAATACCCGGATAGGTGGTGATGATTTCAAATACCGATTGTGCCGCAGGATCACGCGCAAAGATAGACGCAATATCTTCTTTTAGCCGGTTTAACATTCGTCATGCCTCTTATTGTGATTTTGTGACATTCGTAAAATACCTCTGAGAATATCCAGTTCCTTAGTATCCAACAGGGTTCGATTAAAAATTCGCCGCAAACGGCGCATAATCGATTTTGATTTATCGGGGTGCATAAAACCAATATCGACAAGAGTTTGGTGTAAATGTTCATAAAAAGAGTCCATTTGTGCAGCGGATGCTAAAGGCTGATCGCCTTTATCACCCACCAAAACGTCTGATTGCAAACCAGTGGCGACAAATAACTCATAACAAACGACTTGTACGGCGGCGGCGATATTTAATGAACTGTATTCACTATTACAAGGGATACGCAGCAAAAAATGACACAAATCTAATTCATGATTTTTTAAGCCAGAATTTTCTCGACCAAATACAATAGCTACTTTATGCTGGGGTTCATGTAGCACCACTTTTTCAGCGCATTGTCTAGGGGTTAGTTCGGGCCAACTAATGGTTCGACCTCGCGCACTCGCCCCAATTACCAACTGACAATCTGCCACTGCTTCTGGCAAACTTTGATAGATCGTTGCTCTCGCTAATAGATCATCAGCCCCTGATGCTCTTGCTGTTGCCTCAGCACAGGGAAATAATTTAGGCTTGACCAAACACAAATTAGTTATTTTCATGTTCTTCATCGCCCGCGCTACTGCACCGATGTTGCCAGAATGTGACGTTTCAACGAGAACAATTTTTATATGAGACAGCAAGGTCTTGTCCTTTAAGGTAAAAAAAGTGGCAAGTCTATCAAAAATCACTGCCAACTTCCCAAGCAAACGCGTGGAACTATGATTTTGTAGCCTTAACCAGTTCAGTCACAGCGATATAATTGGTCTTACCCGTTGCCATTACGGGGATTGCATCCACAATGATAATTTTCTTAGGTAAACTGATAGCAGCCACGCCTTGTGAAGCGGCGGCTAATTGTTGTACAGTCGCTTGTTTTTGCGTGGTGACTAAAATCACTTGTTCACCTTTTTTGGGATCAGGCAAACTAATTGCCGCGTGATGGGCATCGGGCCACGCATTTGTAGCGAGGGTTTCGACCGCCGTTAAGGACACCATTTCGCCACTGACTTTAGCAAAGCGTTTGCTACGTCCGCGTATGCTAATAAAGCCCTCTTCATCCACATGCACAATATCACCGGTGTCATACCAACCGTCACCATAAGTTGATTTGGGCGGTACTAACACGCCAGGGTTATCGGCTAATAAATAACCTAGCATAATGTTAGGTCCTTTAACGTGTAACTGACCTGCGTCTTCGATGCCTTCAATCGGCTCAAGTTTATATTCCATTGCGGGCATAAAACGACCCACTGTTCCTGCTTTGTAATACATTGGCGTATTCACGGAAGTAATAGGCGTAGTTTCTGTCGCGCCATAACCTTCCAATACGCGAATACCGAACTTATCCGCCCAGAGTTGGCGCGTAGTTTCTTGCAGTTTTTCTGCACCTGCGACGACATAACGCATATTAAAGAAGTCATAAGGGTGGGCTTTTTTCGCATACGCCGCTAAAAAAGTATTGGTGCCGAACATGATCGTAGCGTGCAGTTCATACGCCATTTCAGGAATGATGGCGTAGTGTAACGGTGTTGGATAAAAGAATACTTTCATGCCATTCAAAATTGGTAACATCGTACCGACAGTAAAGCCAAAGGAATGAAACATCGGCAGAAAGTTCAACACCACGTCTTGGGCATTAAAACTGATACTGGCTTCTAATTGTTTCAGATTGGCTAGCACGTTAGCATGAGATAACACCACGCCTTTGGGTAC
>NQJH01000190.1 GCA_002256685.1 Methylococcaceae bacterium NSP1-2
ACCGATAAAAAACAGCGTGGCTAGGATAAAATAATGCGCAGTCTGCACATTTGCCGCCCCTGCACTGAGTACAGTAATAGCGGCGTATGGCAGTTGAAAATCGATGGTTTTGTTGATGGCACGGTGTTTTTTACGCAGTGTGTAGAACAGCGTACTGAGCGGTATTTGGGCTTGCTGGCTAAGTAATTGAGCCAATAACACGGGCGAGAGTAAGACGGGTAAGCATTTGAGCAACACAAACATAGGCTGGTCGGTGGGCTGTATAAAATACACTTGCACCAACAGTAAAACGATTAATAATGTCGATACATCACCCCAACGGTGTATTTGTTTAGGATTGATATGCCATCGCCATGAACTGGATTGTATCGCGGCTATAGTGAACCATAACCCTGCGGCTATCCATTCGCTGTGTAGTAACCAGCCCCATGCGGCTAGGCTGTAAGTTAGGAAGAGGAGATTTTTATTCATAACCCCGCCAACTGCTCCGCTAACTGTCGATAATCCAGCAAATAAAAATGTGGTGGTTGCTTCGGACATTGAGCCAAAGTTAACGAGCCATCGTGTAATAAAAACACCGCAACAGGTAAACCATGAGCCATCAGCTGTTGAATAAAATTTTGCCGTGCTTCGTCCCAGTGCATCAGGACGCATAACAAACTGCTACACAACGCCAGTCGCGCTAACACGGTTTGTTGTAATAACTCAAATGAAGTTTCAGAACTGACTTGCACACTGGCGAGAATTTCTTGTAAATGCGTGAGTTGGTCAACGCCCCGCCCTGCGGTAAAACAATAACTTTGCAAACCGACAAATAATAAATCCAATAAGGCTTCATCGTCTTGTTCGCTACTGGCTAAGGAGGCGGCGACTGAAACCGCCGCTTCAAATTGGTCTCGACTGGCGGTACCGATAAAGGTATCTAGCACTAACGCTCGTCTGACAAAATATTCATCTTGGTAATCTTTCACGATGAGCTTGCCGTGTTTAGCGTAGCTTTTCCAATGAATGCTATGTAAAGGATCGCCTTGTTGATAATCACGCAAGGACATAAATTCGCTGGAATTACCGACTGAGTTGGCTAAGGACACGCCGCCTGATTGATATTGTCGCCGTCCTGTTAAGTTCAGCGGTTTAATCGGGTAGCGTTTCGGCAAGATGATGCAACTTTGCGGCTGGTCAACGGTAATCAATCGGCGAAACAAACCTAATAAATCAGGTTTAGCAATAGTACTTGGTGCGAAATGAATCACGCCGCGCCGTGTCGGAATAAAGCTGTTGCTTACTTGTATGGGTGAGAGTCCCAAACGTGGCAAAGCGATTTCCTCAATCACACCGCCGCGTTGAACGCTTAAATAACGCATCCATTGACGAAAACTAATACCCCGTTTAATCAGCGGCTGGTGCTGTAATGAATAAAATTGCTGTAGTTGTGCAGGAGTAGGTAGCGTTTCGGCTAAAGGTTCGATTAACGCTAAACGGTCATAAGTTCGGTTCGTTAAATTAGTAATCGTCACGCTATAACGCAACGGTTCGCCGACTGTGCCATAACGTGGTAACTGACGGCTTAGCGATACACGCAAGCGATTAAACACATTATTCAACAGCGAAAAAATCAACACCACCAGCAAAAACACAAACAATTGATAAGTGGTACTTTGACGGGTATCGACACCAAATACCGCGCTAGCAATCATAAAGGTGATAACAATATGCCCTGTCAGGGTGAAATGCCGCTTGATCCAATTATCAAAGCGATAAATATGCAGATATTGCCGAAGTACAAAACGTTGCCACATACTAGCGCGGAATTGGTAGTTTATTAACGATGTCCTGCACTAAACCACTGGCAGTAATACCAGCAAATTTGCTTTGTGCATTGAGATTTAAGCGGTGGGCAATCACAGGCACAGCGAGTTCTTTAATCACATCGGGGGTGACAAATTCCAAACCATCGACTAAAGCTAAAGCTTGTGCGGCTTTCATCAAAGTTAACGATGCTCTAGGACTCGCACCCAGTTGCACATCGGCAAGTTTGCGAGTTTCGGCAACAATGGCGACGATATAATGTTTTAGCTCCTCACTAATACGCACTTGCTTCACTTGATGCTGTAATTTGTGCAGTTCTTGCAATGAAATACACGCTGTTAAATGGGTTAATGGATGGCTATTACCTTGCGCGTTAAGTATTGCCACTTCTTGCGCTTGACTGACATACCCTAAACTAAATTTCATTGCAAAACGGTCTAGCTGCGCTTCGGGCAACGGATAAGTGCCGTGAAATTCCACAGGATTTTGCGTTGCAATCACAAAAAACGGCGAGGGTAATGGTCTGACTTGCCGCTCGATACTGACTTGATTTTCTGCCATTGCTTCCAACAACGCCGATTGCGTGCGCGGTGACGCGCGGTTAATTTCATCCGCCAGTAAAATATGACAAAAAATCGCCCCTTGTTCAAAACGAAAGCTTTGTTGTTGTGGATCAAAAATCGAAATCCCCAAAATATCCGACGGCAATAAATCAGGGGTAAATTGAATACGCTGAAACTCTGCCTCACAAGACAATGCCAAGGCTTTTGCCAAGGTGGTTTTACCTGTTCCCGGCACATCTTCCAACAACACATGCCCACCGGTACTAAACGCCGCTAACAACCATTGCAAAGTGCGCCGCTGTCCAAACAACACTTGTTCTAATTGCGTGGTGAGTTTGGTAAAAATGGCATGGGCTTGGGCGTAATCTGGCGATAGCGTAATCATAAGGTTATTTTGGGATGATTAATGGGCGATTTATAGTCTCACAAAGACCGTATAAATGGATAGAGCAACCCGATTTGTTGCGCATATTATTAAAAACTATTTTGCATGATGAGTTTAGTTGTCATATTAATGCAACAAAAAAAAACTATGCTCCATAACCAAATTAAACCAAAAAAATATCAGTAACCATTTAAATGTCCAATTTACATAAAGAATTAATCAATATTCTCGATGGTGAGAAATTAACCCCTTATTTTCAGCCCATTGTTTCGTTAACTCAACATAAAATCATCGGTTATGAAGCCCTCATTCGAGGACCATCCGATAGCCCCTTACACAGTGCGTTTAATTTGTTTGATACAGCCGAACGCTTTAATTTAAGTACACGACTTGAATTCGTTTGTCGTGAATTAACCATACAACGTTACGCAAGTCTCGCTATTAGAGAAAAATTGTTTATTAATGTGAGTCCTTCAGTATTGCTACAACCTGATTTTGAAAATGGTATGACACTTAAATACCTTGATAAATTTGGTGTAGATCCGCGCCTTATTGTTATTGAATTAACTGAACATCAGCCAACAGATAATTATGAATTAATGCGCAATGCGGTTTTACATTATAGAAATATGGGCTTTGAAATAGCATTGGATGATTTAGGGGCAGGTTATTCTGGATTACGGTTATGGTCAGAGTTATTGCCAGAATATGTAAAAATAGACAGTCATTTTATTAATGATATTAATAATGATCCTGTTAAATTTAATTTTGTAAAATCAATTCAAAATATTGCCAGCTCTCTAAATTGTCATGTTATTGCAGAGGGTATAGAAACAGAAAATGAATTTAAGGCGATAGCAGAACTGGGTATTACTCATGCACAGGGTTATTACTTTGCAAGACCTGCCTTTATTCCTACGGAAAAAATAGACTCGGCATTATTTATCACGGTTGCTGCCGACAGTGAACCATTTGATCCATTTAACGTGACAAAATCAATATCCCATATTGCTAAATTCATTACCCCAGCATCCTCAGAAACACCTATTAGCGAGATTATGGAGCGGTTTCAACGTAATAATGAACTGACTATTCTGCCTTTAGTGGATAATAATATCGGGGTGGGACTTATTTTTCGAGATATGTTCCTTACTAAATTATTTGTTAGTCGCTACGGTTTAGAATTATATGGCAAAAAACCCATCAAATTATTTATCGACAAAATACCGTTGAGCATCGACCAAAATAGTTCTGTTCAAGCCGTCAGTAAAAAGTTGACTTCTACGATGCGCAATGATGCGGCTTTTATTATTACGCGTAACGGTGAATATGCAGGTATAGGCACGACAATGGATTTACTTGAGAAAATTACGCGCCAGCAAATTGCCAGTGCTAAACAGGCTAATCCACTGACGTTATTACCCGGTAGTGTGCCAATTAATGAACAAATTAATCAATTACTGGCAAAAGAAATTCCGTTTAGTGTCGGATATTTTGATTTGGATAATTTCAAACCTTTTAATGATGTTTATGGCTACCATGCGGGCGACGAAATTATTAAAGCCGTGGCGAATACAATTAGGCAATTTATTCCGCTTGAAAAAGGTCTGATTGGTCATAT
>NQJH01000191.1 GCA_002256685.1 Methylococcaceae bacterium NSP1-2
TATATAGTGTGTTTAAAGCTAGACGCGCCACCGGTGAAATTTATACCCCCGACCTCGCCGCACAATTCCCACAACGGGACTGGATTTTAACGCGCATTCTGTGGTTAGGTGGTTTAGAGCCGCATAAAAATCGTTACGGTCAGGTGGATACAACGTGGCGATATATTTATCTACACGGTTGCCCTGATGAACTCATGAACGGACAACCTGAGTCGCATGGTTGTATTCGCTTGTATAATGCTGATATGTTGGATTTATTTAATCGAGTGTCAGTTGGTATGAGAGTTTTTAGTCATGAATAAAACCCGCATGGTGTTGGGTATAGAGTACGACGGTAGTGGTTTTTGTGGTTGGCAATGGCAAGTTCAGCAGCGCAATGTTCAGCAAGTGTTAGAACAGGCGTTGAGCAAAATTGCTAATCATCCTGTCACGGTGCAATGCGCAGGGCGCACGGATACAGGCGTACACGCGCTGGAACAAGTGGTGCATTTTGATACCACCACTACGCGCGAGTTGAAAGAGTGGTTACTGGGCGGTAATAGTTTTTTGCCTAACGATGTGCGTATTACTTGGGTACAACCTGCAATCGGGGATTTTCATGCCCGTTACAGTGCGATTGCCCGTTTTTACCGTTATGTTATTTTAAATCGTCCGATTAAATCGGCGTTGTTGCGTAATCAAGTGACGTGGCATTCCGCACCGTTGGATGTAGAAAAAATGCACTCAGCCGCACAGGCGTTAATTGGTCAGCATGATTTTTCGTCGTTTCGCGCTCAAGGTTGTCAGTCTAAAAGTCCATGCCGTTTGATGTATTTTATTGATGTTTATCGAGATGATGATAAAGTCATTATTGATATTTCTGCCAATGCGTTTTTACATCACATGGTGCGCAATATTGCGGGGGTGTTAATAGCGATAGGTGCGGGTAAACAGCCTGTTGAGTGGACACAGGAATTGCTTCATGTTAAAAGTCGCAAATTGGGTGGTGTGACCGCGCCGCCCGATGGTTTGTATTTAGGTGCAGTGTATTACCCTGAGCAGTATGGACTTGCTAAACATCCGGTGTTTGACAAATTGCCTGACAATGCGCGGCGGTTTGATTAACTAGCTGACTTTTTACCCATTATTAAGGTGATGAATATGAATAATTTTTTAGCGTGGCAAATTCATGGTGGTGCGGATCATGGTGGCGGTCTGCTTGAAACTTTAATAGGGTCGCTGACGTTTTTTGAAGGCTTAACGGCGACAGGTGGCGGTTGTGGATTTTTTGCCAAACTCTTGCCTGGACTGGCGGGAATGGAGAATATTCATCCTTTGTTAGTGCATTTTCCTATTGCGTTTTTATCGGCTTTTTTCGCGCTGGATGTGGTGGCTTGTGTAGCAAAAAAACCGCACTGGCGAACCGCTGCTAGTTATTTTTTGTATTTTGGCGCAGTAGGGGCGATTTTTACCGTTATTGCGGGGTTTCAGGCGGCTTATTCGGTAATACATAGCGAGACAGTTCATCACATTATGGAGCGTCATCAACATTTTGGGCTGAGTGTACTGACCTTAGCAGTGATATTGTCAATTTGGCGATTGAAAAGCGGCGCGGTGATGACAGGTGGCGCGAATAGCTTGTTTCTTATCCTATCAGGACTAATGTGTATATTAATGACATTAGGTGCAGATTTAGGTGGACATATGGTTTATAACTATGGCACGGCGGTTCATGCGGTACAGCCTACTGATGATTGTCATCATCATGAAGCAGAGCCTTAAAATGCAGACCAAACCGCGCAAAATTTTAGTCATTGCCATGCGTTATCTGGGGGATGTGTTACTGACTACGCCGTTAATACGCTCATTACGACAGGCTTATCCTGATGCCGAGTTGGATATGTTGGTTTATGCCAATACGACCGCTATGTTGGAAGGTAATCCCGATATTAATCAGCTCATTACCGTGCCTAGCAAGGCTAAGTTAGCAGATCACTGGGCATTATTTCGACAACTCGCTAGACGTTATGATTTGGCGATTACCACGCAATCGGGGGATCGCCCTTTTTTATACAGTTTGTTTGCCGCGTCACAGCGGATAGGCGTAGTGCCAGCTAAACCCAATACAGGTTGGTGGAAACGATTTTTTCTGCACCGCTGGCTAGAATTTGATGACCAAGATACTCACACGGTGTTACAGCATTTAAAAATACTGGCATTGATTAATGTGCCGCCTTGTTTTTCTTTAGTGCCACCACAAACCAATGACACGCAAGCCTTGAGTTCATTACTGGGCAATAGTGCCTACGCGGTGTTACATACTCATCCACAATGGACATATAAACAGTGGACGGTCGCTGGATGGATAGAAATAGGGCATTATCTGCACCAATTAGGCTTAAGGCTAGTGCTTTCAGGTGGGGCGGCGCAGGAAGAAATTGATTATATTGCTAATATTGCCCAACAGTTACCCGAAGATACCCTTAATCTTGCAGGTCAAGTCTCTTTAGCAGAGCTTACTCAGCTATTAACTAACGCCACGCTATATATAGGTCCTGATACAGGGATTACTCACTTAGCCGCAGCAACTGGCACGCCTGTTATCGCGCTGTATGGTCCGACTAATCCGGTCAAATGGTCGCCGTGGCCTTATGGCTTTGAACAACCAGTTAATCCATTTCAAAAAATTGGCAGTCAGACAGTTAATAACGTCCATTTGCTTCAAGGTGAAAAATCATGTGTACCTTGTCATTTAGAAGGCTGTGATAGGCATCAAAAAAGTCGTAGTGCGTGTCTGGATACGTTAAGTGCTGAACGAATAAAAGCAACGATTCAATTAATACTTAGCAAATAACGCTATAAAACGTTTTAGCTTTTCTTGTGCAATTTGGAAAACAACGATTTGATAGGATTTTTTTTAGGGCTATCTGGCTCATCGTCTGATGAGGGCGTTTGACCGTATTTTTGCTCATAATTGGCAGCCTTACTTTGCACGGCAGCTTTAATGGCATTTTTATTTTCAATGGAAATATCATCTACTTTGGCAAATCGATTGTCTTTACGCAGAAAATAGCTGAGTAAGGAGTCTAAAAAGTCATTATCGAGTTGTTCTGGTGAAAAACTTTTAGCAAACGACTGAAGGTTTTCATGGTTTTTGATAGAAACTTTTAACATTGACTTCTGATAGTCAACCTCAACGCGAAAAGTAACGGGGATTTTTCGTTGAATAGTAAATATCGTATAAGGGGCACCACCAAGAGGTGCATGGTGTTTCCAATCGAAGTATAGTTTTTTAGCTTGCAGAAACTGAACCTCTTTTTCAACTAAAGGATCGGATTCCATACGATAGCTAAATTCGCCATTGGCTTCACAAAAAAAGCTGATGTTGATCTGCATCAATCGATTGTAATCAGTAAGACCAATACGCCCATCCGTATTAATTCTATAATTCGATTGAAACAAGTTGCCAAATTGTGGATATCTCGGGCAATAATTCTTTACTTGAACGGGTTCTTTCAGAAAGTTCAGGTAATTAATAGCTTCTTGAAAACTATCAAACATAAACTGCATCTTGGGCAAAATTTTTGTCTGATAAATTGTCTCTAATTGATCATTAATTTTTGCTTCCTGTTGTTCCGCCGCTTTTTTTTCATCGGCTTTTTTTCTTAACTCATCCAGCACACCCATTGTTTATTTTCCTTAGAGTCTTTGCTTATTGAATTTAAAAAAGTAAGGTAGGCGCATAGTATATTGGAAATGTAGCTCTGTGAAAAATAGCTTAATAACGCGCATATCAACAAACCTTTAATAGCATCAGTTAATTTAATTTCTTCACATTATAACTCACTACTTGACTGTGATGATGAAAATAGCGTGTATTTCAGTTGCCATCAGTCGCTTAAAACAACTTGGTGTATAGTACATTAATTGTAAAACAAATTAATGAAGAGTTTAATTGGCATCTGTATAGGTCTACAAGCAAAATTTCATGCAGGGGAGGCTCGAAGTCGGTCAACTGGTTAAAGGTTGGTTGGACAATCATATTCCTAACTTTGATATGGTTTATGCCAGCTTTAAATAACTAATAACAGCTTTTCTTTAAAAAACAAGGCTTGTGAGTTGATTGATTCACAAGCCTTTTTTTATGCCAAACAAAATCAGGATAAGGACAACTGGTATAGAGTGCCGTCATGAGTTAAAATCGCCAAGTTTATTTGTGCCAATTATTTATAAGTAAAGGGAATCACCTAAGCTTTTTTCTAGGCGTGTCATTACGAAAGGATATAAAGCAACAAGAGTTTATAACTACTAACGAGGAGTCTGCTCCGTGAATAAAATAAAGAAACTATTCGTAGGTGTGATCTTAATGGCTTTAGGCC
>NQJH01000192.1 GCA_002256685.1 Methylococcaceae bacterium NSP1-2
ACCAATGGGCAATAGTTAAATGTGATTTCTTCGGATGGCCACAAGTCTACAGTAAACATTTGGGAACATTTGGTTTGAATTCTTGTCCTGGTTTGCATTTTGTCCATAATCAAGTCTTTAAAGTGTCGGCAACGGCTCTGAGTGGCGAACAAATTGAAGTTACTTGGCAAATACTAGACGGTTATTATCTGTATCGCAATAAAACCCATATTGAATCCAAGACTCCCGCTGTGCAGTTAGAGGAGGCGGTTTTCCCCAGTGGTGAAATCAAACATGATGAGTATTTTGGTGATATGGAAGTTTATCACCACACATTGAAAGTTTTGCTGCCGATTAAAGTAAATGGCGCGACTAGCGTGGAACTGTCGCTTGCTTATCAAGGCTGTGCTGATAAAGGGATATGTTATCCGCCACAAAAAACCAGTTTGACTATTGCGTTACCGACTATTGCCGCTGTGGCACAAGCTAATCCGCTGGAACAATTACTCCACGGTGCTAACAAGAAAGATGATTTATTGCCGCCTGAACAAGCGTTTCAATTTTTTGCCACTGTTAAAAATGACAACACCGTCGCGGTGTCGTGGCGTATTGCTCAGGGCTATTATTTATACCGCGAAAAAGTACAGTTGGAATTAATTAACGCGCCTGATACGCAACTGGGTAGTTTTACGATTCCCAACGGTATACCCAAAGAAGATGAAGCCTTTGGGCGGGTGGAAATATTTCATGATGAATTAAAGTTTGATGTGCCGCTAATACGGACGAAACCAGTCGCACAAATCCTTAGTTTAAAAGCCAGTTTTCAAGGCTGTGCGGAGCGTGGTGTGTGTTATCCACCGATGACGCAATCGGTTGAATTACAATTGCCAGAAGCGAATGTCAGCACACCACCTACCGTTGTTAAAACCGCGCCCGTGTTATCTGAGCAAGATCAAATTGTCGATTCCTTAAAACACGATAGTTTTGCGATGACCTTACTGAGCTTTTTTGGCTTCGGTTTATTGTTATCACTGACACCGTGTATTTTTCCGATGATTCCAATTTTGTCGGGCATTATTGTCGGGCATGGTAATCACATCACTACCATGCGTGCATTTTTATTGTCATTGAGTTATGTCGTCGCGTCTGCGGTAACTTACACCGTGTTTGGTATCTTAGCCGCGTTATTTGGCGAAAATTTACAAACTCTGTTTCAACAACCGTGGATAGTTGGCTTATTCAGTGCAGTGTTTGTGGTGTTATCGTTATCGATGTTTGGGTTTTATAATTTACAACTACCTGCTGTTATACAAACTAAACTGCATAATTCCAGCGTTAGACATCAAGATGGTTCATTGTGGGGCGCGGCGATTATGGGGGCATTGTCCTCGCTGATTGTCGGACCTTGTGTTGCTGCACCCCTAGCAGGGGCGTTAATTTTTATTGGACAAACAGGGGATGTGGTCTTAGGTGGTGGTGCTTTATTTGCGCTAGGTTTGGGTATGGGCGTGCCGTTATTATTACTCGGTGCGTCAGCAGGTAAATTATTGCCCAAAGCAGGCGGCTGGATGAACGCAACTAAAGCGGTGTTCGGCGTGATTATGCTGGCAGTAGCCGTGTGGATGCTCAGTCGCGTGATACCGCCTACGGTGACGATGCTACTGTGGGCAATGCTGTTTTTATTTGAATGCCATAGACACCTTACCCGAACACGCCTCAGGCTGGCGCAAATTATGGAAAGGCGTGGGTTTGATGATGATAGTTTATGGGGTATTGCTACTGATCGGCTTGAGTATGGGTAACAGTAATCCGTTAAAACCGTTACAAGGTTTTGCGATGAACAATGCCCAAGCTGCTGAACAAGGTTTGGTTTTTCAACGCATTCGTTCTATTGCTGAACTGGACGAAAAACTTAAACAAGCCAGTAGCCAAGGTAAACAAGTCATACTGGATTTTTATGCCGATTGGTGTGTATCTTGCAAAGAAATGGAAGCCTATACCTTTGCTGATCCCAAGGTCAAACAAGCTCTTAACGACTTTGTATTATTACAGGCGGATGTCACTGAAAATTCTGATGTCGATAAAGCCTTACTGGAAAAATTTAAGCTAATAGGACCGCCGGCTATTTTATTTTTTGGTGTTAATCAACAAGAACACTCAGAAAACCGCGTTATCGGTTATCAAGATGCCGAAACATTTGTTAAATCACTACAACAGATTAAACCATGAAACCCTCCGAAATAATTATTGTCGTTGCCGTCCTTGCCTTAGGTGTGGGACTAACCACCCGATTTTTTATCTCGCCTGCTGACATTACTAGCCCTGCACCGTTAGTCGCTGAATTTAATTTGCCAGATTCATCAGGCAAAGCGCACAGTAGTAAAGAATGGCAAGGAAAAATCCGCATTATCAATTTTTGGGCAACGTGGTGTGCGCCCTGTCGCAAAGAAATACCCGAATTTATTGCCTTACAAACTAAATATGCTGATAAAAATGTGCAGTTCATAGGCATTGCTATCGATGAACAACAAGCCGTTAGTGACTATCTCAAGACTATTAACAGCAATTACCCAATGCTCATTGGCGGTGATGCGGGTATGGCAATGACTCAACAATTTGGCAATCGTATCGGCGCATTACCCTATACGGTGGTGGTTGATACTCAAGGGCATATTGTGCATCAACAATCGGGTGAATTTTCTACTGAACAGTTGGTGAAGGTGATTACGCCATTGTTGTAGGGTGTAGAGTACATATTATGTAGTCACCGGTGGAGTCCAAGACATGTTTTGGACTTCGCAAATCATCAGTTTTCAGTTTCTAAAATAAGCGATTTGTAATTAACAACGGCAAACAATAGCCTTACTGTCGCTAACTGTGGCTAAAAGCATAATATCTGGACAATTCTGAGTAAATTCGTCAAAATTAGCACCCTTGCACAATCCCCCTACTGAATAAACACGCTAAATGGCACAGATTACCGTTTTAAATGGACCGAATTTAAACTTACTAGGCATACGCGAACCGGGTCATTACGGTAACAAAACCCTTGCCGATATTCAGCAGACTTTAGAGGCACAGGCGGCGGTATTACAGCATCAGTTGAGCTTTTATCAACATAATGCAGAGCATCAAATCGTTGAATTGATTCATCAAGCTTATCAAAATCGCGTTGATTTCATACTCATCAATCCCGCCGCTTTTACGCATACCAGTGTCGCTATTCGTGACGCGTTGCTAGCCACCAAAATCCCCTTTATAGAGGTTCATTTATCAAACGTCCACGCACGCGAACCTTTTAGAAAACACTCCTATTTCTCTGATATTGCCAAAGGCGTTATTTGTGGGTTTGGAGCAATAGGATACGAACTGGCCTTACAAGCCGCCCATCAGCTACTAGCCGAGAAATAATTCATCATGGATATTAGAAAAATTAAAAAACTCATCGAAATTATCGAAGAATCAGGCATTGCCGAGTTAGAAATTAAAGAAGGCGAAGAATTTATTCGCATTAACCGTTATTCTTCAGCCCCCGTCACTTACGCGCACGCGCCAGCTGCCGCTGCCGCATTGCCTACACAAGCCGTTGCTGCTGCCGCGCCCGCTGAAGAAAAAATCACGGGGCATGTGGTTAAGTCACCGATGGTCGGTACGTTTTACCGTTCCGCCTCACCGGGTACTAAAGTATTTGTCGAAATCGGTCAATCAGTGATGGTCGGTGATACCCTGTGTATCATTGAAGCAATGAAAATTCTTAATCAGATTGAGTCTGATAAAAGCGGCACTATCACTAAAATTCTGGTTGATAACGCTGAACCGGTCGAATATGGTCAACCCTTATTCATCATTGAATAATCAGGGGATAATGTATGTTTTCTAAAATCGTTATCGCCAATCGCGGCGAAATTGCCCTGCGTATTTTACGCGCCTGTCGAGAGTTAGGCGTTAAAGTGGTTGCTGTCCATTCAGAAGCCGACCGTGATTTAAAACACGTTCGTTTAGCCGATGAATCGGTTTGTATTGGTCCTGCGTCTTCTGCGGATAGTTATTTAAATATTCCCGCCATTATCAGCGCGGCAGAAGTCACCGATGCTGAAGCGATTCATCCGGGTTATGGTTTTCTGTCTGAAAATGCCGACTTTGCTGAAAAAGTAAAGCAAAGTGGCTTTGTGTTTATAGGACCTAATGCCGAAACTATTCGCATGATGGGCGATAAAATTTCTGCTAAAAAAGCCATGATTGCGGCAGGTGTGCCTTGTGTTCCGGGTGACAATACGCCGTTATTGGATGATGACGATAAAAATCTACAATTAGCGCGAGAAATTGGTTATCCCGTGATTATCAAAGCCGCTGGTGGTGGTGGTGGTCGCGGTATGCGTACCGTACACACTGAAGCCGCCTTGCTGAGTTCGATTTCTATGACGAAAGCCGAAGCAGGTAGTGCGTTTGGTAATCCAACCGTGTACATGGAAAAGTTTCTCGAAGACCCGCGTCATATTGAGTTTCAAGTCATGGCAGATTCACATGGCAACGCGATTCATTTAGGTGAACGTGATTGTTCTATGCAGCGTCGCCATCAAAAAGTGGTTGAAGAAGCCCCTGCGCCGTTTATTACCGAAGCTCAACGCAAATTTATCGGTGAACGCTGCGCTCAAGCTTGTGTTGATATTGGTTATTTGGGCGCGGGTACCTTTGAATTTTTGTATGAAAGAGGCGAGTTTTATTTCATTGAAATGAATACGCGTGTACAAGTTGAGCATCCCGTCACTGAAATGGTCACAGGTTTTGACATTGTTAAAGAACAATTGCGCATTGCCTCTGGTGAGGCGTTATCGATACGCCAAGACCAAGTTAAAATTACCGGTCATGCGATTGAATGCCGCTTAAATGCCGAAGACCCCAAAACCTTTATGCCTTGCCCCGGAACGATTGACCAGTTCCACATGCCGGGTGGACCGGGTATTCGTTGTGAAACCCATATTTATAATGGCTACAAAGTACCGCCTTATTATGATTCGATGATAGGTAAGCTGATTGCACACGGTGAAACCCGTCAAAGTGCGATTGCACGGATGAATACCGCGCTGAGTGAACTTATCATAGATGGTATTAAAACCAATATTCCGTTACAGCAAGAAATTATGAATGACAGCGCGTTTGCCGCAGGTGGGCAAAATATTCATTATTTAGAAAAGAAGCTGGGGATTCATTAATATCACACGTCTCAGACCTGTCAGGTTTTTAAAACCTGACAGGTCTTTTTAACTGTTCGTTTTATATACCACTTAACTATGGCTTGGCATCAAATCTCTGTTATTACCAACGAAAATACTGCACCGAAACTGGCTGATTTTTTTGATCATCTTGGCGCGGTATCTGTCACTTATATGGACGCTGAAGACGAACCCGTTTATGAGCCTGCTATCGGTGAAACCAAAATCTGGAGCAATACACAGGTTATCGCCTTGTATGAACTCAATATTGATACTGGGCACATAAAACAAGCCGTGTTAGCCCAGTTTAAAACCGATGAATTACAACACTGGCTAGAAGAAACCATTGACGACCAAGAATGGGAGCGGGCGTGGATGGAATTTTATAAGCCGATGAAATTTGCCGACAGGCTCTGGGTTTGCCCAACCGATCAAGAACAACGCGAAGAAGGGACGGTGTGTTTAACCCTAGACCCCGGTTTAGCGTTTGGCACAGGCACACATCCCACGACCGCGTTATGTTTGGAATGGCTAGCAAGTCATGATTTAACCGATAAAGTGGTGATTGATTATGGCTGTGGCTCTGGCATTTTAGCCGTTGCCGCCGTATTGCTAGGTGCGAAAGTTGCCCACGCGGTGGATATTGATCCACAAGCCATTACTGCGACTGAAAGTAATGCGTTAAAAAACAATGTTGCCGATAAAATTATCTGCTATTTACCTGAACAGTTT
>NQJH01000193.1 GCA_002256685.1 Methylococcaceae bacterium NSP1-2
ACGCTTCTACAATTAACCATTGATTGGGATAACTTAATCTCACTTTTTGCCATTGCATGATTGTTTCCGTGTGACTTGAGTTTATGATTTTGTATAGCAAGTAGCCTAGATGGAGCGTAGCGGAATCTAGGGCAGTTCGCCATTTTTTGTATATTATCCCGCATTCCGCGTTGCTCCATGCAGGCTACATATTACAAACTTATTTACCAGACCAAAAAGTGCCAGCTTGTAGGGTTTCGGATTTACCCGTTAATTGATTGTTGCTTAGGTTTTTTAGCAAGGTGTAAATATGGGCGGCGGCTTGTTGTTCTTTTTCGCCCCATTGTTCAATACTGCCTTCACAATACCGTTGGCGTAACAGTTTTTGGGTGGCAGTATCATCCACTTTGGTTAAAGGAATGACTTTTTGCCAAGCGGCATCATCGGTGCATATCGATTTCTTTGCTTGTGAACTGGCTTTAAAGAAACTAGCCACTGCTGGTTTATGACTTAAGCCCCAGCTTTCTTTAAATACATAACCCAAGCTAGGAACGTTTTCTTCAATGCCTAAGCCTTTTAATATGCCTCTGCCATCGATAATTTGGCGATAACCAGTCGCTTCTAATCTAGCGGCAAAGTGCCAGTAGGTGAGGGCGGCATCAACACGGTTTTGTTTGAGTTGTTCGCTAATTAACGGCGGTGCACCGAAGGTTTTTTCTACGGTTTTGTTTAAATCGAGGGAATCTTTTTGTGCTAACGCTTGCAGTAATAACCAATTTTTATCCAGTTCACCGCCTGCAATGCCCAAGCGTTTACCGTTTAAATCTTTAACCGAATGAATTGGACTGTTTTCAGGCACAACTAACGCGCCAGCGGTGCTGGAATAGGGGTAAAAAGTAAAATCTTCACCCTGCGCCCGCAAACTAGAGACCCAAATCCAATCAGAAACAATCATGTCTACCGCACCCGATTGTAAAGCGATTTTTCCCGCTTCAGCCGTAGCGACAGGGTGGGTTTCAATTTGAAAATCAGCGGATGCGGGTAAAGCCGATAATTCCCATTCGACTGTACCACCTGCTTGTACGCCGATACGAATCGTAGTTTTTTCGGTAGCGAAACACCCGTTGCTGATGATAAGGCAAAGCAAAATAAAAAAACGATGAATTTTCATGAGTTTAATAAAGTGATGAGAGCGTTAAAAAACGAGGTAATTCATTATAACCGAGTGATAAAAATATACCGTAGAGACATTGCATTACAACGTCTTTATAAGGGTAACGCAGAAAAAGCATCCAGCGCGTCAACAGCTGCCGCCGTGCGCCGTATTAACTCCAAATTATGCTCTAAATCCATCATGCCACCGACCGCCAGCGTCACAATCATTGCTTCAAACGCATACGTTAAATGAGCGCGATAGCGGTGCATCAACGCCGCACTGTCCAGATTCACAATACCCTGCGCGTTGAGAATTTTCCCATACGTTGCTAGCAAATCTTGCTCATGTTGTTGTCGCGTTTCAGGCTTAAGAGCGGTCGCTAAAAAGTAAGCCACATCACTGACCCCTTCACCCATGCGCACTAATTGCCAATCTAAAAATCCTGCGTGGGATTTATCACTGTTCCAAAATAAATTACCCGAATGGCAATCATGATGAATCAACGTGTGTGGGGCTTGGGCAAGAAAACGCATGACTTCACGGCGATAACGCGCATAGCGTAGGGCGGGTTTATGCAGTGTTGAGGGTATTGCCATGCCCGCCAATTTAAGCCCGCGTTTCATTAATGGGACAGCCAACGCCGATCCCAGTGAATCTTCCAAGCGGCGCACTGAACCGGTCAACCAACGATAATTAGGATTATGTCCTGTATTCCAAAAATGCCCATGAAAACGCGCAAGTTGTTCAATGACCAAGGTCGATTGCTCGAAGGTCAACGAGTCGCGTGGATGACTAGGAATACCCGCAAACTCTGCGACATCGGCAAGTACTAAGGTTGAGCCGCGTCCAAACCGACTTTGTGCCGCCAAACACACAGGCATGGTCAAGGGTACAGAACACGCCACTTCGTTATAAAAACGCACTTCATTGTGTAGTAACCGTGGCAACGCGGTAATCATTCGCGCTCGCCATGTCAGTGAAGGCAATTTAATAAACCAGCTTCGCGGTAATTTCGCACCATTATGATCAACCATGACACGAACGCGTGTCGTTGTACCTACCTCGACAGCAATCACCTCGACATGAGTCACCACTACGTTTCTATCATGTTGATTCACCACACGCTGCGCCCAAGCAATAGTTAAATCACTGGGTTTACGGACTAGAATAGTGTGCTTCATATTGGTGGCTACGCCTCTTTTTCTGGTTGATGGGATGACACGTTTGCACCATTTAAACTATTTTAGCATAGCCTAAATGATGAAAGATTAGCGCGTAAAAATGAGCCAAAGAACTTAACAGATAGTATCTTTTTTGTTAGGAACTGAATCATCAGAATGGCTAAATCTTATAGTTCAAGCTGATTTTTCATTTACTGCGTATAATTGCCACTGTCTGCATGGGATATAGCGTGTTGTTTTATACCTGTTGGATATTCAATTATAAATTTATAACATAGAGAGATAAAAACATGAAAATGCACAAAGTTACTGGTTTATTGATGGCAGCAGGATTATTGTTGGCAACTACAATGACTGCACAAGCGGGCGATTCATTTGTAGCACACAACACAACTAAATTTGCCATCAAACAAATGTTAGTCTCTCAAGATGGTAAAACATGGGGTGGTTTTGATATTGGTAAAGGCATCGCTGCGGGCGAATCAGTTACTTTAGTTTGGGATAGCAGCACTAATAATGAAGATTGCAAACAATATGTGAAAGCCGTTTTTGCTGATGGTGAAGAAGGCGAGCCAGCGATATTTAATTTTTGTGAAAAAGATTTGGAGTTAGAGTTTTAATAACGCATGATTTGTAGAGACGCGCACTGCGTGTCTCTACATTATTATGCTTAATCAAAAATAGCCGCTTCCAGATGTTTACTCTCAGATAAACCTTTTAATTTAGTTTTATCTTTAATCCCCGCAAAGTGTGTTCTTGTTAAATTCGCCCCTGCAAAATTCGTATCTTCCAGCGTTGTCCCTGTTAAATTTGCATCCGTTAAATCCGCATTGCTAAAATCCGCACCCGATAAATCCACGCCAAACAGATTGGCATTTTTTAATACACTGTCAGAAAGATTGGCATAGCGTAATAAAGCGCGGTCAAGATTGGCATCGGTTAAATTCGCGCCGGTTAAATTGACATAATTCATACTTGCCCGCATCAAGCCCATCGACTGATTTTTCATATCCACACCCCAATTGACATGGGATAAATTAGCATGGCTTAAATCAGAACGATCTAGTGTAGCAATAAAGCGACTGCCTGTTAAGTTAGCATGAGTTAAATTTGCACTACCTAAATGCACACCAAAGACGCTGGTATTGGATAAATCAGCACCCGACAAATTGATTTTTGACATCACCGTTAAATCTAACACCAAGCCTGACAAATTGCTGTTGCTGAAATTGGCGCGGCGCATATCCGAACCCCATAAATTCGCATTTCTAAAATCCAAACCCGATAAATCCAACTCGGTTAAATCTTTACGTTTTAAATCGGCAACGTGGCTTTTATCCGCACTAGCCAGCCGTTGTTCGACTTCAACGCGAGTTAAATCAGCCGCTGATACCGACAACGTGGCGCAAGTCGCAATGATACCTAGATAATAGGCGAATTTGTTCATGTTAGTGACTCCAATTATTGCTTGTTATAGATTTTAAGAATAAGGTCATAAAACCACACAGGGCGAAATAATAGCACCCAAATTAATGTTAACTCTGTGATAGGAAAAGGACCTATTAGATTAAGAGTAGTCACTAATAGCAGAATAATAAAACAGAAAAGTCGCATGACTAACTCCTACTTAAATATTGTTCGGTTTTTGACACTACAGGCATTGTGTTCAGTTATTTTGGGGTAAAAAAACGACCCACTCTACGAAAATTATTGTTTATCATAGATTTCAAGAACCATCTTATAAAACCACATCGGGCGGAATAATATTACCCAGACCAGCAGTAATCCGATGATAGGAATAGGTATTAAATCTATTATCATCAATAAGATAAGAACAAACAAATAAACCCAGCGCATAGCTATTGTGTGGCTAAGCGTTGTTCGGTTTCTAATACCAGTTGCGTGGTTTTCAGCACCGTGTCGGGATTTAAACTCATGGAATCAATACCGATTTCCACTAAAAATTCCGCCATTTCAGGGTAATCTGACGGAGCTTGACCGCATAAGCCGCAATG
>NQJH01000021.1:0-16501 GCA_002256685.1 Methylococcaceae bacterium NSP1-2
GTTTCATGCCTGATTTAGACCCCGTTGAACTTGGTAAATCACTAAAAATGTAGCGATGTATATCACGATCAAAATATTGGGGAATCGCATTATCAAGTACGCGTGTCGTTTCACGAAACAGCGGCACACCAACCAGTATGGGATTAACCCAAGCTGCCCAATCTTGACCAGAGGAAGCCCCCGCGTCAACGCGTAACTCAATTGAAATTGCCTGACCCGCGTAGGCACTCAAGTCATACTCGATATAATCAAGACTCCTTGAGTATTGTTTAACCCGTTGAATAATCGGAATCCATTGTTCCCTGCCATTCACTTTGTAATGCAGCCAAACCCAAAAAGTAACGCCATCCGTGTGAACGGCACCATTCAAAAAACCAATTTTGGCTTGAAACCGCGCACCCGCAGGCAGTGTTCGCCAAGATAACCAACCTTTAATAGTCCCCTGATTAACCCATTTAGGATGGGTTCGTAATACTTGTGAATAACTATTGCCATCTTCCATCACAATATTATTATCAACGCGTACAAACCCTTGACTATCCCCGTCGCCACCCATCCAAGCTAAATTAACATTATCAACATTATTGTGCGCATCTATCAGCCGACCACCAACCCATCTACTTTGAGGATCAGCGGCTAGTTCGATAAGATTAATAGCAGGCGGTTGAACACTTAACGGGACAGCCATTTTTGCTGTACGGCGTATTATTAATTCTGTGTGATAGTCACGGTTGGTCAGCGCGTAAAAGAGTTCATCTTTCTCTGGTAACGTATTGACATGCAAAACGACCCGAAAAAGATTGCCTTCTTGCACGACTTCTTGAAAACTTAGTTCTTTTTGAATGCCGCCCGAATTGGCTAACACATATTTCAAGATAACTGCCACTTCATGTGGTAATTCCTTCGCATCACGAACGGAGAGTTCCAATTGTTCCGCAGGGTATTTTTCGAGATATAACGTTAATACGCCACCTTCACCGCTTCCTGCCAGAGATATACGATATTGCGATTGCTCAGAAATAATATGTGTCGCTATACGGTAGCGCGGCAGATAAAATTTCTTGGTTGCATCCGTTGCTTCCTCAAATAGTATTTGATCGGTTACTTCTATCGCATTGCTAACGGGAATGGTAATTTGATTTCTCGGCACGCCAGTGGCTAAAAATTGAATCGATGCAATGGCTATTGAGAATTCTGGATTTACGAATCGTACATTATTAATCTGGAGTTCTGAAGCGGGTATTTTTACAGCGGCTGGTCGTACTGTAGCTGTTTGAATGGATCGTACCGCGCCAACCTGAAGTTCCGCAGCCGGTGCTGGTCGTCGTACTAGAGCAGTTTGTACGGTAGTAGCTTTCACAGCAACTGGAGTCACGGCAGGGGTAAAGCTACCAATATTTGCTACACTGGTGAAATTTCTAGTTTGATTCATGGAATTAACCTCAAATAAAAAAATCGATGCAAGAGTAATCAACTTGGTAATAATGACCTACTAGTGTCAAAAAACATATTTTTTGACTTTTCTGTTTTCATTCTCGTCTAAAAAAATAGTGATGGCAATCACTTAAAATGGAGTATTAATAGGTAGAAAATGGATACTAAAAATATCCCATGAATTTTTTGGTAGGTAATTATGCAGGGCGTTTAGCTTTATTTATCTGCTTATTCAATGCACCAGCGACAACAATGATGGGTGAAAATAGGGGGCGAAAAGATAGAGAGTCATTGCCTTAAGTTAAGTCTCAAGACCGCCGGGGTTTTTAAAACCTCGGCGGTCTTACTCACTAAGTTAAGTCGTTCGTACTTTTTGATGACAGAATGAGAAAGACCAGTCTGGTCTTTGTTTTTGGCGAGTTTTTAGTTGTAACGTTGTTTAATTGCCTGTGCCAATTGATGCACTGCCATTGCGTATTTATTGCTGCTATTGTATTTCTTAATGACTTTAAAGTTAGGATAAATACGCCAGTATTCACTGCCTGTCGCGCCACCTAATTCAATCACTTCTGGATCATCCTCCGCTTGTGTCGGGCGCGTGACTACACCATGAAGCTGCCAGCCGTGCTGGGAAAAATAATGCGCGACACTGCCGACTGCATCATAAGGTTGCCATAGATCACGATGACCATTATTATCAAAATCCACCGCTAACTTACGAAAACTACTGGGCATAAATTGTCCGTAGCCCATCGCGCCAGCCCATGAGCCTTTGGGGTCACGGGCTTCGTAACCTTCTTCTTTTGCCATTAGCAAAAAGTTTTCCAGCTCTTGCGTAAAATACGGCGCACGTCTATGAGTATCAAATGCCAAGGTGGTTAAGGCATCAAAAATACAGGTTTTGCCAAAGTTTTTACCAAAAAATGTTTCCACACCAATAATGCCAACAATATATTCAGGATCAACACCGTAGGTTGCACTGGCTTTTTCAATGGCGGTGGCGTTATTACGCCAGAATTCGACACCATTATTAATATGGGCTTCCGTTAAAAACTTATTACGATAGCGCGTCCAACTGCCCGGTGAGGGTTTAGTAGGACTGGCAGTAGGGTCAGGGCTTTCCAAGCGAATCACAAAATCTAAACGTTGCGCTTGTGAGAACAAAGCAATCAGATAATCTTCTGAAAAACCGTGGGTTTGTACCATGTGCTTAATAAACTCCTGTACTTCTGGATAATTCGCATAATCACCCGTCAAGGTATTTGCCGAATAATTATTATTGAAGTTAGGGTGTTGAATAATCGGTTGTATGGGCTTTTGAGGCTGCACAAGCACGGTTGATTGATGATTGTCACTGGGATAATTACCGTGATAATCAACAGGCTCACTCGCACAACCTGTCATCAGCATAACTAAAGAAAGTGGTAAAAAATGGTTATAAGCAAGGGTGTTCACAAAAAGTCCTCTTTAGGTATTACTGTTAAATTTAAACGGCTTTGCTATTGAGGTTAATACGCTCGTTAGTTAGCAATAATTATAACGATAATTGAGTAATATAACCTTGCTTTAATAAAAATTTTTGCTGGTAAAGCGAAATTTTTAGAGATGAAAATAGTTTCTTTATTAAGGTAATAAATGATAGCATGAAAGCCGGTCATGCCATTAAAAGCACTTTTTAAGGGCGGTTCTGAAAACCCTCGCAATACTCTCCGTTTCGCGGAGTCATTTCTGAAAGTCCTTATTTTTATGAACAGTCGAAAACTTGTATTTTTGTGATCCCTCATAATTTTGTCCTAACTCGTTGGAACGCATGGATTCCTGAGATGAATCGTGTCGATGGCTTAGAAAGTTTATCGGTCGCGGATCAACCAGTTAATGCAATTCCCAAAATGCTGCAACGTAGGTTTAGCCCGTTGGCTAAAGCGGTATTTGAGGCGGCTGATTTATGTGTCACTATCGGTGAACAAATACCCTGTGTTTTTAGCTCAGCCAACGGTGAAATCGCTAAATCCTTAGCGATGCTACAAACAATTCAAGCCCAAGATGCGCTGTCACCGACTGCCTTCAGTTTGTCAGTGCATAATGCTATCGCCGGTCTGTTTTCGATGGTTTACCAAAATCACCGTGAATCCACGGTAATTGCCTCCGGACAAGACGGTATTGCTCCCGCTTTTATTGAAGCACTGGGTATTTTGCAAGAAGGCGCGGCTGAGGTGTTACTGGTTTTATACGATGAACCCGTTGCCGATTTTTATCCACTGTTGCCTTTTAAATGTGACGTTAATTTTCCCTGTGTCGTCGTGTTAAGGCTGGCTTTAGCAGGGCAGGGATTGCCAATGCAGTTTTATCGTTCATCAGAAGTTCGTGATGATGGCGAGCATCTTGTACAATTAGTGGCTTTTTTAAAGTTTCTTTATTCCAAACAACCCTCATTATGTTTGGGGCGACAGGGCATTAGTTGGCAATGGCAGAAAATATCAGACAAACGTTAAATTATGGTTGGCGACTGTTTGCCACAGGTTTTAGCTTTTTTAGTTTTGGCTTGGGTGGCTTGTTATTAGGGTTGTTGGTATTTCCTGTGTTGTCGGTGTTGCCGAGTAGTCGCTCACAACAAATCAGTCGAGGACAAAAAGTGGTGCATTACAGCTTTTATGTATTCATTGGTTTGATGCACAGAATGGGCGTGATGACTTATGAAATTAGTGGCTTGGAAAAACTCAATCGCTCTGGGCAATTAATTGTCGCTAATCATCCAACCTTAGTGGATATTGTTTTTTTAATCAGCCGTATTAAACAAGCAAGCTGCATTGTGAAAGGCTCACTCTGGCGTAATCCGTTTATGCGCGGTCCTATTGTTAATGCAGGTTATATCAGTAATAGCGACCCTGAAAAAATGATAACTGATTGTGTAGATTGCTTACAAGCGGGTGGAACGCTGATTATTTTTCCCGAAGGAACACGCTCAATGCCTAATAAACCGTATTCTTTTCAGCGTGGTGCGGCGGCGATTGCATTACAAGCAAATACGATAGTCACGCCTGTGACTCTGTCTTGCTATCCGAGTACGCTGACTAAAGCTGAACCGTGGTATTCAATTCCGAATCGTCGGTTTCATTTAACCATGCACGTCGGTGATGACATCCCACTACAGGACTTTATTAATATTACCCCAAAATCCATTGCAGTACGCCGTTTTAACGCGTATTTGCAAAATTATTTTAGCCAACAGAGAACGCGATAGAGCCGATGGAAAATGAACTAAAACAATTAATTATCGATACGCTAGCCTTAGAGGACATGAGTGTGTCTGATATAGATAATCACGCCCCTTTGTTTAATGAAGGCTTGGGCTTAGATTCCATAGACGCGCTAGAATTAGGCTTAGCTATTCGTAAAACCTACAACGTAAAAATTGAGGCTGAAAAAGAGGAGATGGTGAGAATTTTTTCATCCATTACTACCTTGGCAAGCTACATTGAAACTGCACGCACCGAGGGCGCATGAAAACTCGTGAAGAAATTTTAATGACCATTAAGGACATCATGGTCGAAATGTTTGAGATGGATGAAAAATCCATTACCTTAGAGGCACGACTTTATGAAGACCTCGATTTTGACAGTATCGATGCGATTGATATGATTGTCAGATTGAAAGAAATAACCGGTAAAACCATCAAACCCGAAGATTTTAAATCGGCTCGCAGCATCCATGATGTCGTGGAAGCGATTTACAGCATTCAGTAGCTAATATGCGTTTTTTAATTAACAGTATTATCGGCTTATTGACTTTGTTATATCCGTTCGCTGTTTATATGGGTACTCGCTATGCTGAACCTTGGCAAATAGCCACTGCCATGTGTGCCTTGTTGCTACTCAGATTAATCGCCAGTGATTCGGGGCAACAGTGGAATCGTCTGCTATTCATGGCAGGCATTATTTATTGCGGCTTTGCTATTTGGAGCAATAACCAGATTAGCTTACTTTACTATCCCGCTTTAGTGAATGCCGTGATGTTACTGCTTTTTTCATGGAGTTTACACGCGCCGCCTAGTGCGATTGAACGCATTGCCAGACTTCAACATCCCGATTTACCCCCCGAAGGCGTTATTTACACACGGCGAGTGACCCAAGTATGGTGTGGTTTTTTTATTCTCAATGGAGGGATTGCTTTAGCCACTGCTATTTGGGCGAGCTTTGAACTGTGGAGTTTATATAACGGCTTTATCGCTTATCTATTAATGGCACTGCTATTTGGCGGGGAATACCTCGTTAGGCTAAAAACCCAAAAACATGTCCGATAACATCATTCCTCTGTCGGATTGTTTAAACCAAATAAAACAACGCCGCACACCGATTGCCTATCATGCAGGGCATTATTACACTGGCGCACAGTTTCACGCCGCTGTGACTGCGTGGACTCAGCGGTTTAAAGCGCAATCGACTCAAGACTACGCGCTCTACACAGAAGCCGCTTATCCCTTTGCGGTATTGTTATTCGCGCTGTTTCATGCGGGAAAAAAAGTCTGGTTGGCGAGCAATAATCGCCCGACAACCGCACAGCAATTGCAGCAACATTGCCAATTAATTGGCGATTGGGCGGCTCACGAACAATTTGATTACCGCTTGAATAGCGTAGATGGGCTTCGACCCACAGTGTTATCACCTTTAAATACCGCCGACACTCAGCTGGTTATTTTTACCTCAGGTTCCACGGGCGTAGCGAAACCTGTCATAAAACGGCTGGCGCAATTACAGCAAGAAATCATCACACTGGAAAAAAACTGGGGAAAACAAATCGCCAATAGCGAGGTGTTATCCACCGTCAGTCACCAACATATTTACGGCTTATTGTTTCGCGTGTTATGGCCGTTATTTGCGGGTCGGTGTTTTCACAGCCAGTGCTATCTTAATCCTGAAAGCCTGATTCATAACACTCAAGATGAAACTGCCTGTTGGGTTGCTAGTCCCGCTCAGTTAAAACGCTTAACCGTTGATTCGCCGTGGAAGGGTATTAGCAAATTAACGGCTATTTTCAGTTCTGGTGGCGCGTTACCAACATCAGCGGCACAACAAATTTTGCAATACAGCAATCAAGCAGTCATTGAAATTTATGGCAGTTCAGAAACTGGCGGTATTGCATGGCGACAACAAAGCACCACATGGACATTATTTAACGGGATTAGCCTAATGAAAAACGCCGACCAATGGCAACTTACCAGTCCGTATTTACCGGAGTCTGTATTACTAGATGACCAACTGAGTCTACAAACAAACGGACAATTTATTCTGAACGGACGGCTAGATCGTATCGTTAAAATAGAAGAAAAACGACTGTCACTAACTGAGTTAGAACAATGCTTACTCGCCACCCCTTGGCTAAGTGATGCGTTTACACTACTTATCAGCACCCACAGAGACCTAATCGCCGCCGCCGTGGTGTTGACCGACGCAGGGCAACAGCAACTAGCAACGTTAGGCAGAAACCACTTTATTCAACAACTACGCGCCACACTGCACCAACGTTTTGAAGCGGTGCTGTTACCAAAAAAATGGTTGTTTTTTAATAGCCTGCCACTAACCACACAGGGCAAAATTGACCAAACGCTGTTAATGCAGTTATTCAATGCCGATCAAACCAAGTTGCCACAACTACAAAGTGTCAATAGTCACTTAAACAATATTGAGCTGGGACTTAAAGTCCCTGCCAGTTTAATTTATTTTCCCAACCATTTTGCCAGTTATCCGATTTTACCGGGTGTGGTACAAATCGCTTGGGTTGCCCATTTCGGCAAATTATTTTTCACGCTAGACCAGCCATTTTTAACGATGGAAGTTATTAAATTTGCGAAACTGATTCATCCCAATGATGAACTAACACTAACTTTATACTGGAAACCTGACACAGGTAAATTACAGTTTAGCTTTAGCTCCTCGCAAGGCACACACAGTTCAGGACGACTCATTTTATGAAAAAAATTTTATAGTTTCGACGCGCTGCGTCATTGGACGAAGGAGTCCAATAGCTTTAGCTATTGGCTACTCCTGTTATTGATTAAGACGCACCGCGTGGGAATGCAATTACAGCGTGCTACGCTGTACACCCCAAACACTTAATCCTATTCAAAACCCAAATCACCGAATGAGCATTATAAAAAAACTAGCCTCGCAAACTGCAATCTATGGTCTTAGCAGTATTTTTGGACGTTTCCTTAATTACCTATTAGTTCCGCTATACACCTATTACTTTTCCGCCGCTGAATATGGCGTGGTGTCTGAGTTTTATGCTTATGCTGGATTTTTTTCCGTGTTGCTGTTGTTTGGTTTTGAAACGGGTTATTTTCGATTTCGTAATAAAGAGCAACAAGGCAAAGATACCGCGTATTCAACGGCGTTAATTTTTGTGGTATTGGTTAATGTGGGCTTTTTCTTGCTGATTTTAGCAAGTAATAATTGGCTATCGGCGGCATTGCATTATGCGAATCATCCAGAGTATGTGTTGTGTTTTACGTTGATTCTAACGCTTGATGCGATAGCCGCGATTCCGTTTGCCCGTCTTCGTGCGGAGAACAAAGCTTTTCGCTTTGCCAGTATTAAAATAATCGAAATACTCACCACGGTAGGCTTTAGTTTGTTTTTCATTGTCTACTGCCCTAAAGCTTACGCTGCTGACCCGCAGTCTTGGATCACAGTAATTTATGATCCGACCCTAGGTATTGCGTATATTTTTATTGCCAATTTAATCGCCAGTGTTGGTAAATTTTTGTTACTGGCGCGGGAGTTAAAAGGACTGGAGTGGGGTTTTGACCGTGTATTATTTGGGCGGTTAATACGCTATTCACTCCCGATGGTGGTGATTGGTTTTGCGGGTATTATCAATGAAATGCTAGACCGTGCTTTACTGAAATATTTACTGCCTTATGATTTACACACCAATCTGACCATGCTGGGAATTTACGGTGCGTGTTATAAATTGTCCATTCTAATGTCACTGTTTATTCAAGCATTTCGTTATGCGGCTGAACCGTTTTTCTTTGCTTATGCGGATAAAAGCGATGCCCGACAAGTTTATGCGGATGTACTGAAATTTTTTGTAATTTTTTGCATGGCGATTTTTTTGCTGGTGACGTTATTTTTGGATTTCTTTCAATATTTTGTCGGCGCAGAATTTCGTGCAGGTTTGCAGGTGGTGCCTATTTTATTAATGGCTAACTTGTTTTTGGGTATTTATGTCAATTTATCGATTTGGTACAAACTGACCGATAAAACGCTATTGGGTGCAGGGGTGTCGTTAGCGGGTGCGTTGTTGACCATTGCGCTGAATTGGTATTGGATTCCTGAGCTGGGTTATATCGGTTCAGCATGGGCAACCTTAGTGTGTTATGCAAGTATGGCGTTCATCTCCTATTCATTAGGACGGTATTATTATCCTGTGCCATACCAAGTGAAGCGACTATTAGCTTATATCGCGCTCGGTTTAGGTTTGTATTTGGCAAAACAACCGTTGTTAGTTTACATTGACTGGCAACCGTGGTTATTGTCTACGGCGTTAATGTCACTTTACTTGCTGACTACCGCGTTGTTTGAAAATCGAAAGATTAAATAATGTTAAAATGACAATGTCTCTGAATAACAGAGATACTTATATTGGCTTCATTACGAAGCCTATTAAAACTAGCCAAAGGCAATCTATATTATGAAAAAAAAATTATTATTCGTCAGTATCAGTGCGATCCTATTAACGGCGTGCTCATCAACGGGTGGTCTTAGCAGTACGGCAATCGGCGGTTTAGGTGGCGCGGCGGTTGGTGCAGGTGCGGGTACATTATTTGGTGGGAATGATCTAAAAAATGCGGGCTTCGGCGCGTTAGCAGGTGCCGCCGTTGGTGCGGGTATCGGTGCTTATATGGATAGTCAAGAAAAGGAAATGCAGCAATCACTGCAAGGCACTGGCGTACAAGTGCAAAGAACAGCAGAAAATACGCTGAATCTAACCATGCCTGACAGTATTACCTTTGCCACAGGTTCATCTTCGTTAACGCCACAAGCACAATCCGCACTAAATACGGTTAAAACGATATTAAATCAATACCCAGATTCAACCATTATGGTGACTGGACATACTGATGATGTGGGTTCAGACAGTAACAATCAAGTTTTGTCACAACAACGTGCAACCAGCGTTGCTAACTATTTAGCGCAACAAGGTGTTAATCCAGCGCGTCTTAACAAACAAGGCTTAGGCGAAAGCTCACCTAAAGTACCGAATACTAACGCGATGAATCGTGCGCAAAATCGCCGTGTAGAACTGGCGATTGTGGCTAATAATAATGCTGGATCGCAACAAGGCGCACCTCAGCAACAACAACAACAACAACAACAACCGCAGCAACAAGGTTACCCACAGCAGCAACAGCAAGGTTATCCTCAACAACAAGGCTACCCACAGCAGCAACAGCAAGGTTATCCTCAACAACAGGGCTACCCACAGCAGCAACAACAGGGTTATCCTCAACAACAAGGCTACCCACAGTATTAAGTTACGCTTTCTGTCCCACTGTATCGGAGTACAAACCTAGGTTTGTACTCCACATCATCTTTGTTTAAACAGTAACTTAAAAGTCGCCAACGTTTCTTCCTGTTTAAATTCAGCGAATTTTTCCGCAAAATGGCTACGAATCTCGCGTCTATGCCTATCAAGGTTTTCAATCAAACTATCAATAGCTAAAAAAGTCTCTGCGGGTGTGTTCATCGCCTGCATTTCTTCACTAAATAGCCCTAAATTCTGTTCCTGAACTTCGCAATCTTGAAAATCACCCAACACTTCTTGTAATTCCTTTAGAGAGCCAATCAACATTTTTATTTTATTGGTTGCATAAAGACTTTGAAAAAATTCCATTAGATAGCGCAATTTTTTACAGGATTTTCTTAATTCATGTAAATCTTCAGCGGGTGATTGATCGGTAATTGCCTCACCTTCGTGCAACACCCGTTTAAAACTTTTCCATAGCCTTTTATCGGCGTGTGTTTTAATGCGGAGTTGTGCATTAGCGGCAACGGGCTGTGTCTCCACGGGCTGCTTAAGCGTCTTTTCCCATTCAGACAGCATTGTTAAATATTCAGTAGAGCGCAGATTTTTCGCCAATTCTTGTTGGGCTAGTTGCTGTTTTTGCAGCAAAAATTCATACAATGGATTGAGATTTTCGCGTATTTCAATGGGGAGACTACTTTTATACTGGTCAAAATTTAACAAATAAACATCAAGATCGCGGGTAGGGCTGGTGATTTGCCCCAACCAAGAGAAAAACTCCGTATAGCGGATGCTAATATCATCGGGCAGTACCTTTTTCAATTGGCTCAGTGCCGAACGCGTTCTGCGTATCGCCACTCTAAAATCATGCAAAAATTCGCTATCAATATCGGCGATAGTGCCTTGTTCATTCGCCTTAATGGTTTTTAGTAAACAGCTATAAATGATTTTACAGGCAGCATCGGCACGCATATTCGGATTTAACTGAATAGCGAGTTTTGACGAGTAGTCGTTAGCTTTTCGACCTTGTTGTTTTAATGCAGCAAGCAAGACTGGTTCAGTGCTGGCAATTAAGCCCAGTTGTGAGAGTCGGTTAATGACCGTTTCTGCTTCAGAATCGTAACCCTTAATAGGCTGTAATAACACGCGATGATTAATCAGTTCATGTTCTTCGATAAAAAGCCGAAGCGTGGTTTTTTTATATTCGTTAATGATATTGAGCTGATGACATTTATACGCCACCGTGCAAACAGGCAATAATGCACGCATTTCCAGTATCGGTTCAAGCTGATGACGTAGTTGTTCCTGTTCAAATTGTTGGCTAAAGCGAGGGACTTTATTCAATTCAACGTTGGCAATCACCACGTTAGTTTTAATGGTTCTTAACGTGAGTGTTGACTTAACAAATTCGCAAACAATACCATAAGAATAAAGCCGCCAATCAAAACTATCATAATAAATTTTTAGACATTTTCGCTTAGCAATAAGCTGACTATTCACTTCATTATTCAGTTGGCTAATGAATTTCTCTACCGTTAAATTGGCAGGAAATTCAAATTTTAATGAACTATTCATAATTAAATGCTAGTGTCTACTGTGATTTTTAAATTAACCATACCGCATTAACATTAAATAACAATAAAAATATAACATAGGTGACACAATATGAGCAGAGAACTATGGTTACTTAGACATGGCAAAGCGAAACGTAATGACCACACTGAAGATTTTGACAGAGCCTTAAAAAAATCTGGCAAGCGGGCAGTTCAGCAACTAGGCGTATGGCTAAAACAACAGGATTTAATGCCTGATTGGGTAGTAAGCTCACCTGCAAAAAGAGCGATTAGCACCGCAACTGGTGTGCTTGAAGCAATGGACGCGACAGACTTAACAATCATTCAGGACAAACGCTTGTATGCCGAAGGCTTTGAACGCTTAAAAACCGTATTAGCGGAATGTCCTGTAGAGACTCGGCGGGTTTTGTTAGTCGGGCATAATCCAGAACTAGAGGATTTGCTGATTCATCTCGTCGGTTTAGCTAATCTACCCGAAGGCGATAAGCTGTTATCGACCGCAGCACTTGCCAGATTAGTCATGCCCGACGATTGGACGCAACTCGGTGCGGAGTCCGCTCAGTTACTATCCATCACCAAGATTCAGTCTTTAGACGAATAATGATATGCAGGAGTCCAATAACTTTAGCTGTTTTCTAGTCAATAGCTAAAGCTATTGGACTCCTGCTATTAATTCTACGGATTGTTACATACATAACACCCAAATCAGTTTGCGCCTTAGCGTCACCTTGCAAGGCGGCTTGTTGCAACCATGCAGCGGCTTGTTGTTCATTCTTGTCGATAACCTGACCTTTTTTATACAACATCGCCAAATTGTATTCTGCCTTTGGATAGCCTTGAACCGCTGACTTTTTCAGCCATTCCAATGCTTTAGCTTCATTCTTCGCTACCCCTAAACCTTTTAAATACATCACACTGAGACCATTTTGTGCAGGCGCATTGCCTTGATTGGCAGACTTTTGTAACCACTCCAAGGCTTTGACATAATCTTGCTTTGAGGCATAAGACGCACCCAATTTATATTGGGCATCCGCTTTCCCCGCTTGCGCGTCTTTCTGCCATTGCACGAATTTTTCATTGGCTAAGCTTGGGGCGTTTGTGGTGGCACAAGACGTGAGTAAAAAGGCGGTTAGCATAACTAACAGGAAACGTGGCTTTTTATACAAGGGAGTCATGGTTTTTCTCAGTGGATTAAGGAGGAGGATACCCTGCAGACCTTGCATTACAAGGTCTGTACGGTTTTAAGTGTATGAAAAATAATGCGTTTTTACTGCACACGCCTTATCGCATAAATCGCTAATGTCAAAATAATCAAGCTGGGCGTGAAGGCGATTAACGGCGGATTGAGTTCATAAATTAACCCTAGATGTCCGACAATTTTATCGATGATGTTAAAGCCCATACCGATGACTACACCGATTAACATTCTGCCGCCAGAGCTAATGCCGCGTTTAATGCCGATAACAAACGGTGCAGACACCAGTAGCATGATGAAAGTCACTAGCGGATTGACCACCCGTCCCCAAAGAGCAAGTTCAAATTTCTGGGATTTTTGATGGTTGCCTTTTAAAAAATTAACGTATTTTGCTAGATCAATGAACGATAAATTGTCTGGATTGACGACTGCTAATTTTAATAAATCAGGCGCGATAGCTGATTTTAATGGTTGTTCATCGCGGGTGATTGATTGCATTTGTTCGGTAGAAATAATGGATTGCTTAATTTTTTCTAGCCGCCATTGCTGATTACCCAGAAAAACCGCCTGTTCTGCATGAGTCGTTTGATAGAGATGTTGCTGATCGTCAATATCATAAATACTGATGTCAACTAGATTGCCGTTATCTTGTATTTGCCGAACATTGATAAATCGCTTGTTTTCACGCAGCCATAGACCATATAAGTCATTTAGCATCACTTTTTTGCCATCAATAGTGGCTTTAATGAGTTGGGCTTGTTTTTGAGCATCGGGGGCAACCAATTCACCCACTAATATTGAAATGGCGACTAAGACGACACCTGCCAGCAGTACCGCTTTGATGATACCAAACACCGATAGACCTGCCGCTCGCATAGCGATCAATTCATGATTATTGCCCATCGCACCTAAAATAAATAAGCTGCCCAATAAAGCGGAGGCGGGCATTAATTCATAAAAAACCGTCGGCGAGGTGAGGGCAAGATAATAAAAAATTTGTTTTAAGCCGTAACCGCCTTTGCCTAAGTCACCTAACTCATCACTAAAGGTGAATAAATTGAACAGCGTTAATAACAGTATCAACGCAATAAACGCGCCTTTTAAAATTTCTCTGACGATATAGCTTGTTAATACATTCACATCGATACCTTTGCTTTAATTATTATTTTTAACCATCGCCAGCCATACCATTTCGATAATAAAACCAAGCCTATTATCAATAAAAACAAGTGAATACCGATAGCCCCTACCCAGCTAGGAATGGTTTCTTTGATAACCCAAACCTGAGTAACATGGGCAAGATTGCCATAACTAAAATAAATCAAAAACCCGACAATCATATTGCCGTACACGCCACCGCGTGGCGACAGTTGAGATAAGGGGACGGCAATAAAACTCAGTAACATAACGCCCAAAGGAATGGAAATGCGTCGTTGTAATTCAGCAATATCGGTGGTTACTTTAGACCCCCATAATTGATCGGTAGGAATCGATTCGCGTGGATTTTTTTTAACGAGCGAACCTTTTTCATCGATGCGCACCGCATATTCAGCAAATTGTTCGATGACATAATTTAGATCGCCGGGTTTGCCTTGAATGTGTTCGCCATGTTCAAAAATAATAAAACGACCATCGGGGAGGTCTTGTACGCGGGCTTTTTCAGAATTGATAATCCCCAGCTTGCCATGTTGGCGATTTTGCACGAAGACTTTTTGCATTTTGCCGTCTGCGCCGATACTTTCGACATAAAAAACCAGATCACCTTGGCTGTATTCGCTAAATTTTCCAGCGGCAATGCCACGCAAATCAGCGGTTTTTTCATCATCACTGATTAAGTTTTCTATTTTAGCCGCTGCCCAAGGTGATACATACAGCGAGATACCCACGGTCAGTATTGCTAACGGAAATACAAATAAAAAAACGGCGCGGTAGAGCGTACTTGTACCCCCACCAGCGGAAAAAATAGCCGACATTTCTTGATCGCGGTACATTCTGCCCAGCACCATTAACACCGACATAAACAAGGCGGCTGGCAAAAAAGACGCACTAGCAATAATGGTTTTTAAGCCTAAAATACTGAGCAGCGTTTCGCTAGAAATTTGTCCTTCGACGGCTTGAGCAAGAATGCTAATAAATTTTCGACTAACAATAATCACGACAATCACTGACCAAACCGCTAATAAGGTCTTGAGTAAATCCTGCGCTACCATTTTGTCTAAAATGCTGACCAATGGTCGCCGTTCGGCGTTATAGCCTTTTTGCCAATCTACTACTTCCAATCGTATCTCCTCAATAAAAATCACAGTGTGTTGTATAATTAAAGCTTAAGGTGAAGCCATAAGAACTTTTCACCTGCTATTCAAAATCTTTTAACTTTTAGCCTTGAGCCTACTATTTATGGACTATTCTATAGAAACCGCGTCATTAAAAGAACTGCAATGTGATTGTATTATTGTCGGCGTTTATCAAGACGCGCCATTTTGTTCAGTTGCAAGCGGTCTTAATGACAGCACTCAAGGACTTATTAGCAAAATTCTCGACCGTGGTGATATTAGCGGAAAAAATGGCGAAACCGTACTAATCAATGTTGTCCCTGATAGTGCGATTGAGCGTATTTTGTTGGTAGGTTTGGGAGAAAAAGCCACGTTAACCGGCAAAAATTATAGAAAAGCACTATTTGCCGCTGCCAATTCATTAAAGAAAACGCCGATAAAATCCGTGGCGTGTGCTTTAGCAGAATGTGAAGTTAAAACTTATGATTGGCAGTGGAAAACCCGCCAAATTATCGAAGTATTTAGCGATGCAGTATATCAGTACACAGAAACAAAATCCGATAAAACTACCGAAAGCAAACTTGAAAAACTGAGCATTATCGCGCCAGCGCATGAATTAGGCTTGGCATCAGCCGGCTTAGCACAAGGACGCGCCATTGCAGAAGGTGTGGCTTTCACTAAGCTATTAGCTGATTTACCCGCCAACATCTGCACACCCACCTATCTTGCTGAACAAGCAATTGAATTGGGCAATAAACACGGCAAACTCACTGTTGAGATTTTAGAAGAATCTGACCTGCAAGCCTTAGGCATGGGGTCTTTTCTAGCGGTATCACGCGGTAGTCGTCAACCTGCTAAGCTCATTATTTTGAACTATCAAGGTGGTGAGAAAAACACCAAACCTATCGTGCTGGTCGGTAAAGGGCTGACCTTTGACGCAGGCGGTATTTCTCTTAAACCCGGCGCGGGCATGGATGAAATGAAATACGATATGTGCGGCGGTGCAGCAGTGCTGGGTACATTATCAGCCGCCGCAGAAATGGATTTACCGCTGAATATTATCGGCTTAATTCCTGCCTCTGAAAATATGCCCGACGGTGATGCTAACAAACCGGGTGACATTCTCACCAGTATGTCAGGTAAAACCATTGAAATTCTCAATACCGATGCCGAAGGTCGCTTGATTTTATGCGACACGCTCACCTACGCAGAACGCTTTAATCCTGACGTGGTGATTGATTTAGCGACGCTGACTGGCGCGTGTTTAGTCGCATTAGGTCGCGTACCCAGTGGCTTATTGGGCAATGATGATTTGCTGTGCAATGATTTATTAGCGGCTAGTGAAACCTCGAATGACAGCCTATGGCGTTTGCCGTTATGGGAAGAATATCAAGAACAACTCAAATCCAATTTTGCCGATTTAGCCAATGTGGGCGGCAAAGATGCAGGCACTATCACTGCCGCGTGTTTTCTGTCGCAATTTGCCGAAAATTTCCGCT
>NQJH01000021.1:16523-17179 GCA_002256685.1 Methylococcaceae bacterium NSP1-2
TCCGCTGGGCGCATTTAGACATTGCAGGCACAGCGTGGCGTACAGGACAAGCCAAAGGTGCGACAGGTCGCCCCGTACCGTTATTAAGTCAATACCTCATTAATCGGGCAAATGGCTGAAATTAGTTTTTATATTCTACCGACCCAGTCACAACAGGAACGTCTGTTATTCGCCTGTAAACTGATAGAAAAAGCCTATCGTAGCGGCTGTTTTTGTTATGTACTGACCGATACAGCGGGACAGAGTCAACAGATAGACAACCTGCTCTGGACATTCAGAGCAGGCAGTTTTATACCGCACCAGCTTTATACAGGCGACATTCCCGCGACTGAACAAGTCCTAATCGGCTCACTCCCCGCACCCGCACAATGGCAAAAAACCGTGATTAACTTATCCTCACAGTGTGCCAACGCTGAACGGGTGTTGGAAATATTGGATAACAGCGAAGCGACTAAAGCAGTGGGCAGAGACCGCTATCGGCACTATAAAGAAGCAGGGCATAATCTGACTACGCATAAAATGTAGGTTTGGTTAGTAACTTACCTCGACAATCGCTATCAAAAAAAGGTTTAACTATGCAAGCTATAGAACAGAAGACTGACATTAAGAACCAAAAACTGCTATACCACTTAACATCAATAAAAAACATAGCAAAC
>NQJH01000194.1 GCA_002256685.1 Methylococcaceae bacterium NSP1-2
TCATAAACACCGTCGCCAAATAAAAATCCGCGATCCATAACTGATACTTTGGCTTCATCCAAAGGTAAATATTGTCCATTCAAATAAACGGTTTTACTTGTCATCCGATTTCTCCATCATCATCATAATGCTGTCATAAGCTCTTCGAAAAATATTGCCTGTTTCTACTGACTTTAAGGCAATTAAGTCTTTTTGAGAAACAATTTCACCTTTTAGGGCAACGCTGACTGAGCCGTATTTATCGCCTTCTTTAACTGGTGCGGTAATTTTTTTATCAACCACAATCGTGGCTTTAAGATCATCATAATGACGACGCGGAATCGTGGCATAAAGGTCTTCTGCTAAACCCAGCTCTACGGTACTGCTCGCGCCTTTCCATACCCGTGCTTCTTTTAACGGTTTTTTACCTTCATATAATCGGTGTGATTCAAAAAACCGAAAGCCGTAATTCAATAATTTTTGGTTTTCATCGGCACGCGCTTTAGAACTTTTAGTTCCCATGACGACCGAAATCAAACGCATTCCTTCGCGTAAGGATGAGGCAACTAAACAATAGCCCGCGTCATCAGTATGCCCTGTTTTAACACCATCGACTGATTCATCGCGTCCTAGTAATAAATTACGATTGTGCTGAGTGATTTTATTATAAGTGAATTCTTTTTGCGAAAACCAAGGGTAATAATCGGGGAATTCTTTGATTAATGCCGTAGTGAGTATGGCTAAATCGCGGGCGGTAGTGTAATGATTTTCAACGGGCAAGCCATCACTGTTGGTGAAGTGGGTGTTTTTCATACCCAGTTGTGCGGCATGTTGATTCATCATATCCGCAAAGGTACTTTCTTGCGCGGCGATATGTTCAGCCAGTGCAATACTTGCATCATTGCCCGATTGAATAATGATACCTTTTAACAGGTCTTCAATTTTAACTTGATCTTTAATCTCAAGAAACATTCGTGAACCTGACGCAGCGCGTGCTTTTTCGCTAACCGTGACGAGGTCTGTTAAATGTAAATGCCCCTTCTTAATTTCCTGAAACGCCACATAAACCGTCATGATTTTGGTGAGGCTTGCAGGCGCAAGCTTAGTATCCGCATTATTTTCTGCTAATACTTTGCCCGTATGGAAATCTTGTAGAATGTAAGCACTCGCCGCGATAGCCGGTGCGGCAGGTGTTAATAAGTCAGCAGTTTCTGCGTTTGCCTGAAAGGCGACAGTGGGTAAATAAAAACATAAAAACAGGATAAAACTCTTAAAAGGTGTCATTGCTTTTTCAGTATAGACTCAGTAAAACAAGGCATTATTGTATCATGCGTGTTTTACGTTTGTTGGTTTACCTACTGATAAAAATTAATTCATTACCAGTGAGTAACTGGCTATCTTGCCCGTATTCAGGGTTACTCTACGCCGCTGTTTTTTAATTTATTAATCTTCTACGACATCATTCATTGCTAGTGGAGTAATTTTTACTTTTTCAGCACCACCTTCAATACCGAGTTCTTCTGCCGCTGCCGTAGAAAGGTCTAACACGCGATTACCATAAAAAGGACCTCTATCATTGATACGAACAACCACCGTCTGATTATTTTCCAAATTAGTTATTTCCGCATAAGAATTTAACGGTAACGTTCTGTGTGCGGCGGTCATTTCAAACATATCGTAAGGTTCGCCACTCGCGGTTTTTCTACCTTGAAATCTCGTGCTATATAAAGAAGCCATCCCTGAATGTGGATCACTGTTTGAGGCAAAATCATGCAGTCTGTGGTTATTATGAGCGGTGATATGGTGAGTATGTCTTGAATGATGCTGGGAATGATGGCTGGTTTTGTGTGCCGTGGCTGTTGTATGTTTAGCGTGCTTGTTGAGACTATGGTGTTTAGCAGCTTCCGCTGTGGTAACAGCACTACATAAAACAAGAGTTGAAATGGCTAGCGTGACTTTATTTTTCATTTGGATAGAACCTCTTTTATTTAAAATCGCTTGGCTTTAGCTGTAGCCGTGGCACACAAAACCCTGTATTTACAGTGCTTTGCTTAGATGTTGTTTTAAAGCAATAAAGTTTTGCTTTAATTCCAACCTGAAACGATTCTAACCCTTCAAGTCTTAAATCCCCCTTAAGGTATATTTTATAATTTTCACGCTTTGTGCTATACGACTTGGTTTTTCTACGCGCTTTTATTTCACGCGCTCACACAGTAAATTCAGAACCGGCGAATTTTTTCACGGTATAGTAATTGCTCAACGACCTTAAAATTTTGCAAACCATAATGACTCAAATTCAGCACTATCTCGACAAAATCAGCCAACGTCATCAAAGCGGCAAAGCGACCGAACACAGCTATCGAGGTGATTTGCAAAACTTATTAGAAAGCTTACTGCCTGATATTGCCATTACCAATGAACCATCGCGGATAAGCTGCGGTGCGCCTGATTACATTCTTAGCCGTCATGACTTGGATATAGGCTGGATAGAAGCCAAAGACATCGGCAAAGCACTGAACAGCAAAGATTATAAAGAACAATTCGACCGCTACCGCGCCGCGCTCGATAACCTCATCATCACCGATTATTTGCAGTTTGATTTTTACCGCTCTGGTGAAAAAGTTGCCAGCATTCACCTAGCGCGTTTAGACGATAAAAAAATCCACGCCCTGCCTGAACACTTCGCCCAATTTATTGACCTGATAAAAGACTTTGCGACCTACAGCGGACAAACAATAAACACCGCCTCACAACTGTCCAAAATGATGGCAGGCAAAGCGCGTTTATTGGCTAATGTGATTGAAAACGCACTCAATAGTGACGAAGAAAACGCCGCCAACAGTAGCTTAAAAGATCAACTCCACGCCTTTAAAAGCGTACTCTTGCACGAAATAACCCCCGCTGAATTCGCCGACATTTACGCGCAAACTATCGCTTATGGCATGTTCGCCGCCCGACTGCATGACGACACCCCCAACAGTTTCTCACGGCAAAAAGCCGCTGAAAAAATTCCGTTAAGCAATCCATTTTTGCGTAAATTATTTCAATACATAGCAGGATTTGATTTAGATGATCGTATCGTTTGGATAGTGGACGCGCTGGCGGCTATTTTCCGTGCTGTGAATACCCAAAAAGTCATGCAAAATCACACCTATCGCGTCTCTACAAAAACAGCTAAAGAAAACAGGAGTCCAATAGCTTCAGCTATTGGCGAATCAAAAAAAGCTGAAGCTTTTTTACTCCAGATCACACACGACCCCATTATTCATTTTTATGAAACCTTTCTTGCTGAATATGACCCCAAACTGCGCAAAAGTCGTGGTGTTTGGTACACGCCTGAACCCGTGGTTAATTTCATCGTTCGCGCCGTTGATGAGCTGTTAAAAACTGACTTTAATCTGAGCCAAGGTTTAGCCGATACCAGCAAAACCACTATAGAGGTTGATACCCCCGTTCTTAAAGGCAGAGGAAAAACGCGTACTACGACCATTGAAAAACGACCAAAAGAAGTGCATCAAGTGCAAATACTTGACCCTGCGACAGGCACAGGCACTTTTTTAGCCGCTGTCGTTAAACATATTTATGCCAACGAATTTGAAACTATGCAAGGCGCGTGGAGTAGTTATGTCGAAGAGCATTTAATCCCGCGTTTAAATGGCTTTGAAATACTCATGGCTTCTTATGCAATGGCGCATTTAAAAATGGATTTATTACTGACTGAAACAGGTTATATTCCTAAAAAACAGCCGCGTTTTAATATTTATTTAACCAATTCCTTAGAAAAAGAACATCCCGATACCGGCACATTATTTACCTTTGCGCGGTGGTTATCGGATGAAGCTAACGAAGCCAATTATATTAAACGCGATACGCCTGTGATGGTGGTGATGGGTAATCCGCCTTATTCAGTGAGTAGTAGCAATAAAAACGACTGGATACAGGATTTAATTAGCGATTATAAAAAGAATCTCAACGAGAAAAATATTCAACCGTTATCGGATGATTATATTAAATTTATTCGTTACGGTTCACATTTTATTGAAAAGAACGGCGCGGGTATTTTGGCGTATATTTCTAATAATAGTTTTATCGATGGTGTGATTCATCGGCAAATGCGCAAACATTTATTAGACACTTTTGACAGTATTTATATTTTAGATTTGCACGGCAGTAATAAAAAGAAAGAAACTGCACCCGATGGTAGTAAAGATGAAAATGTGTTTGATATTATGCAGGGCGTGTCGATTAATATCTTTGTGAAAACAAACAGCAATCCAATAGCTTCAAACAGGAGTCCAATAGCTTCAGCTATTGACGAATCAAAAAAAGCTAAAG
>NQJH01000195.1:0-5150 GCA_002256685.1 Methylococcaceae bacterium NSP1-2
TACTTCGTCACCAATCATCAAAGTCTCCCCTACTCTACGAGTTAATATAAGCATGGCTTCTCCCTAATGTGATACAAACTTACTGTCTTTCACGCAGCGCGTTAACTTGGAAGGACTATAATAACAGTTTTTTAAAAAACTTAAAGCCTATTCTGCGAAAATACTGAGATTACTGCTGTAAATCACTTTTAAGTGGTAAATTTCTTTTTCCAATATACATCTTTTCAGGTGCCAACTTCAGCCTTCTAGCTAATATCCATGACGGACGAACACTCAACATCTAGCAACAAGTCAAGTTTTCGCTTACCCACTATATAATCAGGAGAGCAACATGAATTTTCCCATAAAACCTATCAGCTATTTTGCCATTGGCATTGCGGTGCTGGTGATTATTAATTTGAATGTCGGGATTAACGATGCTGGTGAAAGAACCGTCATTCAGTATCCGTGGGGAACGTTGAAGATTAAATTTACTCCGGGGATTTACGCTAAGTTTTTTGGTAGTGCCGAAGTTTATCGAGATGTGGTTACCTTTGATTTCGACAAACAAAATGCCAAAGGCGAAGCCAGCCTTGATTTTCCGGGTATCAATGTCCGTTATCAAGATGGTGGCACGGGTAAAGTGTTTGGTAAAGCACGGTTTGCCTTACCCAGCATAGACGAGGTAATGATAAAACTGCATAAAGATTTTCGTAGCAACGATGCGGTGTCTTATAAACTGGTTAAAACCGTGGTCGAAGAGTCGATGAATCTTACCGCAGGACTTATGTCATCAGAAGAAGCCTACGCAGAAAAGCGCGGTATTTTTACGCAGTGGTCAGAAGAACAAATCGCCTTAGGTAAATTTTTTACTGAATTAAAATCAGTGGCAGAAAAACAAGAAGCCACCAATGAGCATGTCGTGCGTAATATCCCTGTGATTAAATACGGCACCGATGGTTTGCCGCTACACCATAACAGTGATTTAAAAGCCTACGGTATTACCGTCAGCGGTTTTCAAATTACCGATTGGGATTTTGAGCAAAAAACCCTAGAGCAAATCTCGCGTAAACGTGAAGCCACTATGGGTATTATCACCGCTAAAGCCGATGCAGAAAGAGCGCGACAAGAAGCACTCACTGCCGAAGAACAGGGCAAGAAAAATGTTATGGTGGATAAATACACCAAAGAACAAGAAAAAGTCCAAGCGGTCGTTGATGCTGAAAAAAACAAAGAAGTTGCCGTTACTAAAGCCATGCAGGGCGTATTAGTTGCCGAGCAAGGCAAATTGGAAGCTGAACAAAAACGCCTTGCCGCCGTTGCTTATAAACAAGAACAAATTCTGCGCGGCGAAGGTGATGGCGAATACAAACGTTTAGTCATGAGTGCCGATGGCGCATTAACAGCCAAACTGGAAGCATGGCAAACGGTGCAGATTCGTTATGCAGAAGCGATTGAAAAACAAAAATGGGTGCCTGAAATTCAAATGGGGCAAATCGGTCAAAATACAGGCAGTGCTGCCAATGATTTGATAGACCTACTGAAAGCAAAAACCGCCAAAGAACTTAATCTTGATATGAGTGTGAAATCTAATCAGCCTTAAGCTTGCGTAGCGACTGTTGGGCAATGCTGTCATGGATATACAGCAAAAGCAGTGTAAATTGATTCAAGTGCGGTGTAGGTGAGAATTCATTCGCACCGTGCGGATAAATCCGCACCTACATCATTTTATTGTTGCATGGAGCGAAACGGAATACAGAACATTGTGGTATAAGTTTTCGCGTAGTCAGTGGTGCTTCACACAGACTATTTGACCGTAAGCTATGCAGCAAAGTGAAGTCAATATTTTTGAAGTAATCTTCAATATTTTTATTCAAATTAACAAGGTATTTTATGAAAAAATCGATAGCGATTATAGCCGTTTTAGTATCAGCATTAGCTTTCTCTTCTACTGTTTTTGCCAAAAAAGAACAAGCACTGAAATATGATATGCAGGACTTAAGCTGCAAAGAACTGATTGAAATGGATGAAGAGACGATGGGTATTATGTTGATGTGGTTAGATGGCTACCTCTCCGGTGTCACAGGTGATACCAAATTCGACAGCGACCAATTTGGAAATTTTGCGGGCTCTTTAGGTGAATACTGCGCTAAGAACCCAACAGAAAAAGTAGTGGATGCAAGTCACAAACTAGGTATTACAAAATAAGTGTCATAGCAAGTAGCTTCATAGATTGAAACGGAATACGGAGGAACTTTTCCACATTCCACGTTGTTTCACTCGCTAAAACACGCTGATAGCGTGTTTTGGCTTGATTTTCATGCTGTTGTCTTAGCGTTAAAAACCATTTATTCCAACCACTCAAGAATAAAGTCTTCCAAATCCAAATCATCATCTTTTGATTCTTTCCGCGCATAACTGCGAATTGAAATACCAGACTCCTCAACGCCTCTGGTACTTTTTAATACCAAAGGATGCCATTCAGGCAAATCTTTACCTTCATGAAGTAATCGGTAAGCACACGTTGTAGGTAGCCAATGATACTGCTCAGTTTTCAGTTGTCTTAAGTCTAAACAGTCAGGAATAATTTGCGTGCGTTCGGCATAGCGAGTACAGCGGCAGGTAGTCAGATCAATGAGACGACAGGCAATGCTGGTAAAGTAAATATCGCCTGTGTCTTCGTCTTCTAGCTTATGCAAACAACACTTAGCACAGCCATCACACAGTGATTCCCATTCGCTGGTTGTCATTTCAGGCAGGGTTTTGGTTTTCCAGAAATTCATTAGTAAAGAAAGGGCGGTATTGATGCTAGGTATTGTCCACAAAAAACACGAAAGTCACGAAAAATTATCATCTTTTTCGTGTTTTTAGTGCTTTTCGTGGACGACACACTATTTTTTAGCAATGGCATTCCACGCAATCAACCATGTTTGTGATTGATAGGCTTCGGCTTTTTTATCCAATGCACCTGTCAATACCATCCGCAGCGTGTTATGAATAATGCCAAAAAAATACGCATTCGCCAGTAATGGGTCAATATTGCGTATCTCACCTTCACTAATGCCATTACGAATAATTTTGACGATTTTTATGAAAGCGGCAGTGTCTAATAACGGCTTTGCTTCGGGCAAAAATTCATTGATTTTTAGCATCAACAAAAACTGCATGACCTCAGGGGCATCGTCAGTCAGCTTAAATAATAAATCCACGATACCGTGTAATTGCTCAGAAGATTTTGAATTTTTACGGCGTATTTCATCAACCGATATATTTAAACTGTCCAGAATATTGGCATACAGTGCCGTCGCAATCATTTGCTTGTGTTTAAAATGGTGATAAATAGCACTGGCTGTTTTGATGCCCGATGCTTCGGCAATATCGGTTAATGAGGTATTGAAATAGCCTTTTTCAGCAAATAATTTTAATGCTGCCAGTAAAATTTCATCTTGGGTTTCAGTTTTAGTAATATTTTTTTCTTGATCCATGTTCTTATATCAAAGCGTATCAATGCGCTGTATCTCTTAGTGTTAGTAACTTACAGAAGGTTGTGTAAAACCTTGAGCCGTGTATTTTTATTGTTCTTCAATGGCGATTAAGGCGGCGCGTAAGTAGCTAATCATAGACCATAAGGTTAATGCGGCAGCAATATACAACAGACCATAGCCGATATTGTTAATTGGTAGCCCTAGTAAATCCTCACGATACAACAACATACCAATGGACAGCATTTGTGCCGTGGTTTTCCATTTACCGAGTGAAGACACTTGAACTTTTGCCCGTTGACCAATTTCTGCCATCCATTCGCGCAATGAAGCGATGGTGATTTCTCTACCAATAATAATGGCGGCTGGAATGGCTAAATAAGGCGTTGCTTGTTGTTGCACTAGCAACACTAGCACAATAGCCACCATCAACTTATCGGCAACGGGATCTAAAAAAGCCCCAAAAGGCGTTTCTAACTGCATTTTTCGCGCCAGATAACCATCTAACCAATCGGTAATACCCGCTGCCAAAAAAATCAGCATACACGCCACATTGGAATGTTGCCAAGGCAAATAGAAAACCACCGCTAATAAAGGAATTAACGCGATTCTTAGTAAAGTGAGATTAGTCGGTAAGTTAAATTGAATCGTCATCTGAATGATGAAAAGTGTCGTAAATTCGTTGCGCCAATACTCGGCTAATGCCGTCTATGTTACAAAGCGAGTCTACACTTGCGTGTGCGACACCTTGCAACCCCCCAAATTGTGTTAATAATGTCTGCCGCCGCTTCGCGCCTAGTCCTGAAATGGATGCCAAAACTGATTGTTTGCTTACCTTGGCACGACGTTGCCAGCACTCATTGTTATCTCTATCGGCTGATTCTGACTCCCTATAATCAGCTTTTCCCTACCAGATTTTCGCTGCTCTCCTTTTGCAACACCGACTATCATAACATTGTTTATAGCTAATTCTGCTAATGCCTTTTGCGCAGCACGCACTTGAATAGTGCTACCATCGATAAACACTATATCGGGAGCTTCATGTTCACCTTGTTGTAAGCGTTTAAAGCGTCTAAAAACCGCTTGATGAATCGCCGCGCAATCATCGCCGCCGGTAATGCCGGTAATATTAAATCGCCGATACGCTGATTTAACCGCCCCTTCGCTATCAAACACCACACAAGCAGCGACCGTTTGCTCGCCTTGCGTATGGCTAATGTCAAAACATTCCAGCCGTTGAGGTGCAGCTTCACACCCTAACAATTGTTGCAAACTGACAAAACGAGCAGCCATATTTTGCTTAGACGCTAAGTGCGTTAATAACGCATTTTTGGCATTATTAGCCGCCATTTGCAACCATTTCAGGCGTTCGTCTTTCACTTTATGCGCAATAATTAGCGGATGTTTAGCATGACTCACTAACGCCTCGCGCAATAAGTCCGCCTCTTTCAGCGTGTAACACGTCGGCAGGTTCATACTCATTGGTCATTTTAGGAAAAAATGCTTTATTGCCCAAATGCTGACCATTACGAATAAAAAACACCTGCACACACGCCACATTCGCATCGGTCGCACAGGCAATAATATCCATATCGCCGCCTTCGCCATTCATAAATTGCTGCTCTAATAGCGAACGCAAACGAGAGATTTGATCTCGCACCCGTGCCGCCTGTTCAAAATTAAGCTCGG
>NQJH01000195.1:5170-6638 GCA_002256685.1 Methylococcaceae bacterium NSP1-2
GATTGATTAATAGCCCGCTTTTGCCCTCCAAAAACAACACGGTATTTTCCACATCCAGCGCGTAACTCGCTTTATCAATTAAACCCACACACGGCGCGGTACAACGTCCTATTTGATATTGCAAACAAGGGCGCGTGCGGTTGTTATAAACCGTGTCTTCACATTGGCGAACGGGAAATAATTTTTGTAATAATTTCAAACTTTCACGCGCCGCACCAGAACTGGGATACGGACCAAAATAGCGACCTAGCTTTCGTTTTGCACCACGGTGTAAACTAATTTGCGGAAAATCGTGATTAGACAGAAAAATATATGGATAAGATTTATCATCCCGCAAACAAATATTATAACGTGGCTTATGGCGTTTAATTTGCTGACATTCCAGCAACAACGCTTCATTCTCAGTCTCTGTCACCGTCACTTCAATAGCCGCAATCTTAGCCACCATCGCCTGTTGTTTCAGCGATGCCGGTGATTTTTTGAAATAACTGGCAACCCGATTTTTAAGATTTTTCGCCTTACCAATATAAATAATCTCACCTTCCGCATTCAGCATTTTATAAATGCCAGAACGTGTGGTTAGATTTTTTAAAAACGTTGCGCTATCAAACACGGCTTAGCCTACTTGCATATTTTACGCGTTGAAATTTTATCCAGATGCTGCTATTGGAAACATTATGGACGCACTATGCGTCCATAATATTGTTAAAAATGCAGATTATTTTTTGGTGAAATAAAAATAAGTACCAAACTTTGGGTCTTTCAGAACCATTGTAGTATCGGTTTTTTCTACTAATGAATACTCATCAAATTTACCCACTCGTCCAGGAACACCGACTTTTAAATTACCGTTTTCAATTGTGTAATCGACAGGTGCGGAATCATAGGGATTGCCTCTGGATTGTGGAATATCTTTTTGCGTTAATTTGTGATCTTTCAATACCCATGTAATACCCATCTCTTTTTTACCTTCTTGTGGCGATTTTTTGGTATATTCCAACAACCAACTGCCTTCAACCTCTTGTTCAGATCCAACAACCAACTGCCTTCAACCTCTTGTTCAGACTTTATTGCCTCAGCACAAACAATCGTGCTTGAGCAGACAAACAACAAAGGTAAGAGTAGTAACGCGTTTATTTTTTTCATTATTTTTCCTCAAGTAAGAAAGAACACACAAGGTGTTTTGCTAAATCGTAATAGCACGCTTATTGTACAAGAAACCGTATTATTAATGTGTTTTACTATTACGCGTCCTATGAGTAGAACAATATGAAACTCATCGCATCGGTGATTAACCTAACAGCAATCCTATACGCTGAAAAACATCGGTAAATCCAGCTTTAGTTAAACGTTTCGTTTGCACGTTATAACGGCTGGTATGATACGAATCCACTAACACGCGCCCGTCAGATAAAGCGTGTTGCACATTATGGGCAAACTTTGCACTACTCGCCTTTAATTCCAAGGC
>NQJH01000196.1 GCA_002256685.1 Methylococcaceae bacterium NSP1-2
CAGCGGGTAAATATGAACTGAAGCTGGAGTTATTCAAAAGTGACGGCTCACTGGTGAATCTGAGTGATGCAGGAGTATTACTCAAAGTCCCTACTATTGCCGCTCCATTCGGCGTGGGTACAGTACCTACACAAGTGGTCGCACACTATCCAGCGCAAATTACTGATATGGAAGACCGCGTAATTCGTGACGTTGCGGGTAAAATTGTTGCTTTCCGATTGGTATTGCATGTTGATAACAATAATTGTCAGGCAGTGATTTACCCTGTGAGTATTAACGGTACTGCCGCTGATAGCTGTGGTTTCTTACAATACTCAGTTGGTGACAACGTGCATGTATCATACTGGGCGTATCACCCTAACAATTTTGCTTCGTTCAATTTCACCATCGCACGCGGTAGTGCAGGGGTGATAGAAAGTGCGAGCGGTGCAGTAGGTGCTAGCCCTGTCAATGGCTATGTTCGTGATGCCAGTAGCGTGTTCAGTAAAGACGTGCCAGTTGCAACGTTGTTGGGTGCTTGTAAAAAAGCGGCTTTCGCGGAGAATCTACATGTTAATGCGTGGGCAACCGATGGCTGGAATACGTTGAGTTATTTGAATAAAGATGCCATACCCGTGGCGTTTGCATTAGAACCAAAACCAGTGGCGTAGCACTACGCGGAGAAAATAGCCTCCCCGTCATAACTGGCGGGGAGGCTTATTCTAAAGCTAAGACCTATTAGGTTTTAAAAACCTGACAGGTCACTATTCAGAAACGAAGCGTGTTTAATTAAGAATGTCCAGCCATCAACGCTAACATCTCTTCGCGCTGAATCACTTCTTTTTCTTGTAACAGCTCGGACAGTTTGTCGAGTAATACGCGTTTTTGACTCAAAATATCCTGCGCCCGTTGTTCGGCATCATCTATCAAACTTCTGATTTCACTATCGATTTGACGGGCGGTTTCTTCGCTGTAATTGCGTTGATCGGTGACTTCACCGGTAAGAAATTGTAATTGTTGCCGATGCCCGTAAATCAAAGATCCTAGGGTTTTGCTCATGCCTAAATAACACACCATATTGCGGGCAATGTCGCTGGCTTTTTCCAGATCATTTTGCGCACCCGTTGATATGCTGCCTAATACCAAGGCTTCGGCGACACGTCCACCCATTAAAATCGCCATTTGGTCTTTGAGTTCAACTTCAGTGGAGAGATATTTTTCTTCTACCGGCAGTTGCAGAGTAAAACCCAATGCTGAAACGCCACGCGGAATAATGGAGATTTTATGCACCGGTTCACCGGTGGCTACATTTTCAGCAACGATAGCATGACCTGCTTCATGTATGGCGACGCGGCGTTTTTCGGTGAGCGTCAAGACACGATTTTTCTTTTCAGGTCCAGCCATGACTCTATCTATCGCGGCTTCAAAATCAATCATAGTGACGGTGTTGCGTCCTGATCTTGCCGCAAAAATTGCGGCTTCATTGGCTATATTGGACAAATCAGCACCGACAAAACCAGCGGTGCGTTTTGCTACCACCGTTAAATCGGTATCTTTATCCAACTGCATGGCTTTAGTGTGTAAGTTCAAAATTGCGACGCGATCTGACAAGTTGGGTTTATCAACCACAATTTGTCTATCGAAACGTCCCGCGCGTAATAGGGCTTTATCAAGAACTTCAGGGCGATTGGTTGCCGCCATCACCACCACGCCAGCGGTAGAATCAAAGCCGTCCATATCGGTCAGTAGTTGATTAAGGGTTTGTTCGCGTTCATCGTTACCGCCCATCACTACCGCACCACTACGCGAACGACCGATGGCATCAAGCTCGTCAATAAAAATAATGCACGGGGCTTTTTGTCGGGCTTGTTCAAATAAATCCCGCACTCGCGCCGCGCCAACACCGACAAACAGCTCAATAAATTCTGAGGCACTGATATTAAAAAACGGTACATTGGCTTCACCCGAAACAGCCCGCGCCAGCAAGGTTTTACCGGTACCCGGTGCGCCCACTAGCAACACACCTTTAGGCATCCGTCCACCCAATTTTTGCAGTTTTTCGGGGGATTTTAAAAATTCGATAGTTTCTTTAAGTTCCTGCTTAGCACTGTCAACGCCTGCGGGGAATAACCCAGTTAAACAGCAGATTAGTGAACCAATTTTCGCCGCTACGCACGATATATTCAACGTGATGTTCTTGCAAAGTTTTTACCAAATTTTCATCCCACAGCGGAATAGTGACAAAAACTTTGCCCTCTTTTTCACCGCTTTCGGGCTTGATTATGCCGTCAATAAAATGCTGTGTAACCACCGCTTTATCAACTTTATTGTCATTTACTAACTGTAGAAATTTGCTATAGGGGATTTCTTCATTCTGTAGTCGCTCTATACTGTTAAACACGGACAGACCAAGAATAACTGCGAGTGCAATGAGTATCAGCCTGCCGGTGTTGCGGGGTTTATCTTCTGGCGATTGAGGTTTGAAAAAGCTATTTAACCACGCCTCACACCTTGTTAATATCGCACTCAGGGTGTTGATAAGCGTGTGATAAATGTCTGTCAGCTTTTGTTTGTCCATTGTTGTTTACCTCTTAAAAAATAAAACGCCAAATTAAGATTATCTGCCTTTAAAACAACACTGTCCAGCCACTACGCGCTGCTTGTTCTTTGGTATAAGACACACCGTGTTGTTTTATGCCCTTGGGATTGAGCAGGGTAATAATGCCGCCATTGTTACTCAGCTTCGCCCCCTTGCCAGTCAGTCTCACAACACCCGTCGCGCCGGGATTAAGTAACACGTTACCGATAGCTGAACGGGTTTTATTGCTATCGGCAATAAACCAACCTGACAAATCAATAACAGTGGGCGACAGATTAATTAACGTAACCGTCTCTTCACCCTTATCTTCGACTTTTTCTGGATTGATCAGTGCGGCGATAATCTGCACACTTGATTCCTCACCATTAGCAATCGTATGTCCCGTGTGATCGTCGGTATGCCAGCTTTGTGATTGAAAGGCGAGAAAAACAGCAACCCATTGTTCTGGAAAAACCTCAACGCCAATGCCTTCTATTACTTTATCTATGCTCGGAAAATGAAACAGTAAGCCGCCATCTTGCCAAACGCCATCATCCTTAACAAAGGCACCGACGTTGCCTTGATTCATGTGAATATCATGAATACCGTTGCCGGGTAGAAAGCCAAAATATTTATCTTTTATTTTTGCTTCAGGTCCCCAGCGTTCCCCAAACGCATAAATGCTTGCCCGTTCGTCACCAATGGCGCGTTGCACATAGGCATCTATTTTTTCGTTAAGATCATTATCAGGACCGGGAACATTATGTGGCAAGGGGCGCATTTGTTTAGGATCAAACAGATTGCCGCGTATGAAATCCAATGCCATTTTGTTAGGCGCACTTTGCAGCGCGGTAAATCCCATCGCCAGCCCGCCCAGTTTTTCCAAAATGGGATGCTGAAAATCATCAATAATCAAATACAATAATTCTGAGGGGGCTAAATTGGATTTCACATTAATGGCAATACGGTAGTCAGTCGTATCGTCGATAAGATGCACTTCATAGTGTGGGCTTGATCCTTGCCCAATAATTTTTTTGATGGCTTTCCCTTTTAGCACACCATATTTTTTAAGTGACATGATTCCTCCAAGGGAATAGATTGATTGCGTATCGAGATGGTTATAATAAGTTCTTTAAATATCACTGCTTAACAAACACCACAAAACCATTGGCGGGAATTGTCACGTTGAGACGACCTTGATTAGAAGAAATAATTGCCCCACCATTCCCGATATTTTGACCACCATAAATAGCGGCATCGCTGTTGAAAACTTCTTTCCAACGGGCGTTAGGAATAGCCAGTAAATCTTTTTCAATGACATAGCCATTAAAGGCAGTATTGTTTAGGCTTGCGATGATAATCACTTCTTCGTCACCACTCCAACGTTTGAAAGCAAGCACTCGATTGGGATTGTACGCATGGAGAATGTCAATGTTGTGGCTGCGAATGGAACGCAGGCGGCGGCTGAGGGTGATGAGTTCTTGATAAAAGCGAAATAGCTTTTTGCCATCCCCGTTCCGTTCACCGAGTATGTCTTCACGATTTAATAGAAATTGATTGTAGGTATAGGGTTTTCGCGCCCCGATTTCTTCACCCATAAAAAACATCGGTGTACCAGCGGAGAATAGGGAAAAGCCGAAACAGACGCGAGAGCGTGCTTCTGCAAACAGGCGCGTGTTATCAAACAGGAAACCATTAACGGCGGTTACTATTGTTCTAGCTGTACCGCCCGCATTACCTGCTTCGTCGTGCGATTCGTGGAACACCACTTGGTCGTAGCGACTGTTCAATAGATTATTAGCAAACCCGTCCATTTTGAGAGGTTCGTTACCGCCGAATCCAGCCGTTTTTAAAAGCCGCGCTTTGTCTCCCGCCATGTCGGAATCACCGATCAAACTGTGATAGAAGGCTAATTCCCACTTGGCGTTAAAACCCAATCCGCCTTGTGCGGGTGATTTAGTCACCGCATCCCAGCCTGTGTGATCTTCTGCAATTAGCATCACTGTGGGCTTAATCATGTGTAGCGTACGACTCCATTCCCGCAGAAACTTCTGCCCGAAAATGTTGGCACTGCCGATTGAACGCCCATCCGCATGAAGCGCGTTGTCGCGGTGAATAGCCTGAGTCAAGTCTACGCGCAAGCCATCAACGTGCATTTCTTCAATGAGAAAGGCAGCGGCACTAATGAATTGTTGGCGTACAGCTTCTTCCCAAAAACGCGGTGTGTAGCCCGTAGAACCGTTGTCAAGATAGCCACCATCGGGGAAGCTGTAATTAGAAGAACGACCTTCATACCAATAATAGATATTCTCTTCGGGAGTATTCGAATCGTATTGCCACTCGGCACGTTCAGCGTCTGGCGTGTAGTGATTGTAAACCACGTCTTGAATAACAAGGATGCCGCGTCTATGGCATTCGCGGACAAAATGGCGGTATTTGTCACGTCCACCCGCACTGGATTCAATACAATAATGGTGACTGTTGCCATAGCCCCATCCAGCCTCACCCTTAAATTCTGCCAACGGTAGCAACTCGATGGCGTTTATGCCAAGCTCAACAAGATGATCCAAAAAGACCAACGCATCACTTAAATTGCCAATACCTTGATGGTCAAATCCTAATGATCCGATATGTAATTCGTAAATAACGAGGTCTTCTAAGCGGGTGGGGATGGGTAAACCCGCCGTGAATTCTGTCGCCCAAAATTCTTCAGATGGAATGAGTTCGGGTTGTTTTCCTGAAGGCGTGGATTCAAAATCCTTGCGGACTACATCGGGATCGATGATTACGCTACAACTAACGCTACCGTCTAAGTCTTCAACCGTTCCTAACCACGCCTTGCCATTGGGGTCGTTGTCGCCTTTGCCAATTTGGCTGCGCGAAAAAATATCAGTGCGATAGACGGTTTCGCCCTGAGCGTTTTTAATGCGGTACATATAAGGCAGACTTTTAAAAGCTTCATAATCGCCTTGTGGCTCACTTTCCCAAATGCCATCCGCTAGACGTGAAAGTGCGACGACAGGTTGCATCGTATCAATCCCCATCCCGTCATTGGCAATGTAGCCATGAGCAAGGTTTCCAAACACCACGTCCACTTTTTGCGCATTAGGTGCCCAAACGGCAAAATGCAAATTGGGCGTGGCATTTTCGGCAACAAAATATTTGTTAGCTCCTAGACGGCGACCATAAGTAAAGTAATAGCGTTCGACCTGAGACGAGGTTTCACTGAGCCTAAACTGGCGATAACGTTCTGCGGAGTTAATATCGTGTACTTCAGTCGGAATACCCCAAAAATTCGCGCCTTGCGGTCCATCGAGAACCACGCCCCATTTGAATAGCTTATCTTGGTCGGCAAGATCAAATATGACTGATGCCAAGAAGTTTGGGCAGCCGTCTATTCCTAGTTCTTCCTGCATCGGAATCTCTGTCCAGTTATCCGAATATCGACCCTTATCATCCCAGCTGCCGCGTAAACGGGCATTACGGAAAATAGTTCTTTTCAGACCGGTGATAAAGTGAAACTCCACTGTTTGCATGTTCATAATATTTTCTCTCTTGGCAGTTACCAATGAAGTGAAAAATAGTTTTTTCACGCCAACTTATCGATTCGTGTTAATTCTTTTCCAACTTTAAAGCCCGAATTCCTTGGTTGCGATGTATTC
>NQJH01000401.1 GCA_002256685.1 Methylococcaceae bacterium NSP1-2
CAGATTCAACTTTAAATGGCAGAGTCATAAATTTTCCTTGTTTTGAAACTGGCGCAATCGATAGGCAAGAAAAAAGCCGCTTGTCCACGCTACGAAAAGGCTTTTTTAATCAGCTAGCAAAAACTAGCAAGCCGTGAATTGTTTCATAACTTCCATAATGTCTTTTTGTACATCTACTAGCGGCTGGTTGGCTTGAATGACTTTGATACGCGCGGGTTGTTCGGCGGCGCGGGTGAGGTACATATCGCGGACGCGGGTGAAAAAGCTGATTTTTTCGGCTTCAAAACGGTCGAATGCGCCGCGTTTTTGGGCGCGTTCCATGCCGATGTCGATGGGGGCATCGAGTAATAGGGTTAAGTCGGGGCGTAAATCGCCTTGTACCAGTTGCTCTAATAAGGCAATGGTAGCTATGGATAGCTTGCGTCCGCCGCCTTGGTAGGCGTAGGTGGCATCGGTGAAACGGTCACAGAGTACCCAGTTGCCTTGTGCTAGGGCGGGTTCGATGACGTGTTGAATGTGTTGCGCTCTGGCGGCGAACATGAGTAATAATTCGGTGGTTTCGGCGATGCTTTCGCTGTCAGTGTCTAGCACTAACTGGCGGATTTTTTCAGCCAATGCAGTACCGCCCGGTTCGCGGGTGACGGTGACGGCGATAGCGTGTTGTTGTAGGTAGTCTTTGATGAAAGTTAAGTTGGTGGTTTTGCCTACGCCTTCGCCGCCTTCTAGGGTAATAAATTTGCCGCGCTTCATTATTTTTTCCTTTGAAATTTATTCACTGCTTGATTATGTTCGTCTAAATTGGTGGAAAAAACGTGGGTGCCGTCGCCGCGTGAGACAAAATAAATGCTATTTTTACTTTGGTCTGGATGCAGGGCTGCATAAATAGCTTCACGTCCAGGCATAGCGATGGGTGTGGGCGGTAAGCCTTTTATTTTGTAGGTATTGTAGGGTGTTTCGGTGTGTAGGTCTTTAGAGCGAATGTTGCCTTGATAGCTATCGCCCATACCATAAATAACGGTGGGGTCGGTTTGTAGCATCATGCCTTGGGTTAAGCGGCGACTAAATACGCCTGCTATTTGAGTGCGCTCGGTTTTCGCGGCGGTTTCTTTTTCGATGTTGTAACACGAGCTGCATTTTGCTGTAGGCTCTTTTTAATAGCGCGACATCGCTGGTGTTTTTGTCAAAGTAGTAGGTGTCGGGGAAAAATAGCCCTTCGGGGTGTTTTTCGGTTGCGCCTAGTTTAGCCATGAGGTCTTCGTTGTTCACGCCTTTTAAGGTGTGTTCAATATGAGGGTTTCTCTCAATGGTTTGTAACATTTCTTTGAAGTTGCGACCTTCGGGAAAAGTAATGGAATACTGTTTGCTTTTGCCTGACACTAACAGCGCGAGTATATCGGGGATGGTCGCGCCGGTAGGTAGTTCGTATTCACCCGTTTTGATTTTTTTGAAGGCTTGGGTTTGTACGGCGATAACTTTAAGCCACAAGGGTTTCATAAACAGATGCTGATCGCGCAGTTTATGACTCACTTGTTTAAACGAATCGCCTTTAACAATTTCAATAGTGACCGGTTCGCCAATAACCGCTGGGGCTTTTAACGCATTTTGATAGCCACTGAATAGCCAGCCACTGGCAAAACTTAGAGCAATCAGGAAAATTAGGAAAAGCTTTTTAATCATCGTGTGCTGCCCGCTGCGTTAGCCAGTGTTGTAATTGTTTAGTTTTGTGACCGACTGAAAAAGTCTGATTAGCCAGTTGCTGAATGGGCCATATCCCTATAACGGAATTACACACAAACAGTTCATCTGCGGCTAATAATTCGGCTTGATTGTAGCTATGTTCAATGACAGATTCATGGCTGATAATTAGACCGCGTATGATACCAGTAACCCCTGATTGCGTTAGGCTGGCGGTGTAAAGTTGGTTATTTTTGCTGTAAAAAAGGTTGCTCATCGTGCCTTCAATCACGCGATTATTTATATCCAACATGATGCCTTCTTGAATCGTATCATCATTCCATTCCGCTCGTGCTAACACTTGTTCAAGGCGATTGAGGTGTTTCATACCCGCTAATGTTGGATTTAATCCTAAGCGTGTGGTGCAGAATCGAGCGGTAATGCCTTGCTGTGCATAGCTGTTAGGATAATTTGGAAAGGGGTGTAGGCTTAATACGCGTGTAGTTTGAATGTCATCAGGTTGACGATAACCGCGTCCACCACTGCCGCGCGTGATGATAATTTTGAGTACGGCTTTATCAACGTTTTGACACAGTTGTTTAATTTCGGCGCGTAAAGTATCGAGGTCAGGTGCGGGAATGTGTAAGCGTTGGCAACCTTTTGTTAAGCGGTTTAGATGCTGTGTTAGGAACACGGGCTTGCCGTTGTTCACGGTGAGGGTTTCAAATAAACCATCACCGTATTGCAAACCACGGTCGCTGACTTCAATATGGGTTTGGTGTATGCCGTTGACCAGTATCATGAT
>NQJH01000402.1 GCA_002256685.1 Methylococcaceae bacterium NSP1-2
GGGATTGACAAAAATTACCGTTGCGCCGTTTGGGATTGCTTGTCGGGTTACGCTATCGCTAACCCGACCTACGTCCACGCCATTAAGGCGGTTGATGATATGAATCTTGCAACCTAAGCGTTCAGCCAGCCGTTCATACTCGCCGTACAATGGCGCGTATAACACCACATCTTGCGGCTGTAAATAACGTAATAGCGCGAAAATAGCCGCACTCGCACCATTAAATACTTCAATATCGGCGTTATCGGGTAAAGGATAACGCTGAATAATCGCCTGTTTTAATAAGCCATAATCAGGGTCGCTGTAAGGTGTGAGCGATACCGATAATAAACTGGGTAAATCCACCGCTTGCTGTGGATTAATGTTTGCTGAAAAATCCAGTACCTGCTCAGGTAAACAACCGACTTGCCGCGCAAAAGCGTAAATATTGCCACCGTGCTGCATTTATAGATTAACGTATTCTAGGTAAATGTAATTATCAATGCTGCGTAATTTATGCACTGAACCTGCGTCGATACGAAATTGAAACGCATTTTCTAGCGGTAAATTTAACACTTGCGCCAACAATGCTCGAATCACACCCGCATGAGTGACGATAACCACTTGCTCGGTTGGATTCGCCAATAATTCTTGCCAAAACGCGCCCACCCGTTCATACAAATCAACGAAAGTTTCGCCATTTGGTGGTGCGGCAGTGGCAAAATTATCTGTCCATTGTTGTAAAGCCGTCGGTTCGATGGCATCAAACAACTGACCTTCCCAATCGCCAAAATGCAGTTCTTGTAAACGCGCATCAGTACTGACAGTATCAGAAAAGGTGTCTGCTAACTGCACGCAACGGCTGAGCGGGCTACTAAATACCCGACAATCATCGTCAAACTCAGGCAATTTGCCGTGCAGGGTGTCGGTTTCTTGTTCAAATGTTGAAGCGACTGTTACATCAGTCTGCCCATAACACAAACCTGCTGAATTCGCCGTTTGGGTGTGGCGAATTAAATAAATATCCATAAACTACTCACTGTGAGATAAAAAATAATTTCGGCAATTTGTTGGCTTGCACCTAAACAATCGCCTGTATAACCGCCAATGTGGCGGTAAAAATAATGTCCTAGCCCTGCATTAACCATTAATACGGGGATGACGGCTAATAGGCATAAACTAGGTAATAACAAGAGCGGCAAACAGGCGCATCCTGCCGCGACTAACAATTCTTTCATACGGGGCGTGTACACCGCACCCGATGCTTTGCTGTCTTCAGCCCGCGCATAATCATAGCGGTGCATTAACAATAACGGCGCGAACCGACTGACACTATGCCCTGCTAATAAAACCCAAGGTACGGCAGTGACAGGCATATTGCTCAACACGCTGATTTTTAATGCCAGTAATAACAGCAAACCCAATACCGCATAAACGCCGACGTGGGAATCTTTCATAATGGCTAAAATGCGTGCTTTATCATAGCCGCCGCCAAAACCATCACAGACATCGGCAAAACCGTCTTCGTGTAAGCCACCTGTTGCCGCCATATAAAATGTCAATGCTGCACCACCACCGACTAGCCAACCAACGATGGGCAAATAAATCGCTGCTTGTGGGAGTTGGGTGTAATCCAGCGTGTTGGTTACAATGGGTAAGCGAGTATAAAAACTAATCGCCAGTTGTAGGTGTTTAAATGGGTGTGTTTTCATTGAGTCTATTGTAGGAGTCCAATAGCTTTAGCTATTGGCGATAAAATAAACAGCTAAAGCTGTTTTACTCCACATCCACGCCCGCTTCCGCAAAACTCGCCATCTCATTCAAAAACAACACCGCAGATTGTAACAACGGATACGCCAAGGCAATGCCTGAGCCTTCGCCTAAGCGTAAGTTCAGATTTAATAACGCGGTGGCGTTGAAATGCTTTAATAAAGCTTGATGCCCTTGTTCGTCAGACACATGACTGAATACGCAATACTCCAAAATAGACGGGTACAAGGTGCTAGCAACTAGCGATAAATCCATCGACCATAATCACCATGCCATATTCAGCGGCTTGCAAGTATGCGCCAACCATCATAGCGATTTCAAAACCGCCGAAAGTGGCTAACGCATTTAGAGCCATAGGTTGGGGTAAGCTTTGCGAACCCCAACGATCACTATACAGTTTTGTTGGGGTTCGTTCCTCACCCCAACCACCATTTTGCTCTAAGGCTTGTTGTAACACCTGTAATTTAT
>NQJH01000022.1 GCA_002256685.1 Methylococcaceae bacterium NSP1-2
TTAAATTGGCGTAAACGACCATCTTCACGTTTAGCACGGATAAATTCGACTACATCGGGGTGAGCAATATCAAAGGTTGCCATTTGTGCGCCACGTCTGCCACCTGCGGAAGAGACGGTGAAACACATTTTGTCATAAATATCCATGAATGACAGTGGACCTGAGGTGTATGCACCTGCGCCTGAGACGTAAGCATCTTTGGGTCTTAGGGTGGAAAATTCATATCCTATACCACATCCAGCTTTTAATGTCAAGCCAGCTTCATGCACTTTATGCAAAATATCATCCATCGAGTCTTCGATAGTGCCTGATACGGTGCAATTTATCGTTGAAGTTGAGGGTTTATGCGCTAACGCGCCTGCATTGGAAACAATACGCCCTGCGGGAATAACGCCTTGTCGTAATGCCCATAAAAATTCTTTGTAGTACTGCTCTTGTTTGGCTTTAGTTTTTTCAACTTCCGCTAAAGCTTTGGCAATACGCTGGTAAGTTTCATCAATAGAGCCATCGATAGCCACGCCATCTTTGGTTTTTAAACGATATTTGGTATCCCATATATCCATTGAGGCATCTTGAAAGGGTATTTCGGTCACGTTGTGAGCGATGACATGAAGTTGAGCAGTCATGGATGAGTTTTCCTAAGCAATTTTTGAGTGAAAGCAGTGAAAATAAACCATAAATCAGCACCTTAGCGGTTACTGATAATTATGAATTTATGTCTATATGTAGATGTTTTTTTATATAGTAGCACAATATATAGTGTTTGCATCATAAAAATAGCAAACGCACTACTCACAAGATGTTGTTGCTAATTGATGATTTGCACAAGCCACTAACGCCGGTCATTTCGCCCTTAGCATTCAATTTAATTTGAATTTTTCATGAGAAAAAATGAGAAAATCAACCGCCAAAGCTGCGGTTTTTTTCTGTTTGCTTTCCTGTAAAATTAGAAATTTTAGGACGCTGTATTATTGCTATTGATTTTTAGGGAATGAATAACTATATCAACTCCACATTGGTCGATTTAAAATTGAATAGAGCCAAGATAATAATTTGTATTGACTCGTAATTGCAGTTATCTTAAGCAAACAAATATTAACAATAAGGAGAAATCGGATGTCAAAAGGTCAAAACTTACAAGATAATTTTCTAAACGCCCTTAGAAAAGAACATACGCCTGTGTCAATTTTTCTTGTCAACGGCATAAAATTACAGGGGAAAGTCGATTCATTCGATCAATATGTGATTATGCTAAAAAATACGATCAATCAAATGGTCTATAAACACGCTATTTCAACGATAGTGCCGAGTAAAGCGGTCAAAATAACGCGTGACGATGAATCATCTAGCGAGGAAACAAGCTGATATTCATTCTACATCACAAAAATACCCCAACTTTGCCAACTTTGGTATCAGAGCTTACGAGATTTTTTCGCGTAAATGGTTTGGTATGCCTAAAAAAATTCTTAAACCCCATTAAGAGCAAGTTAACGCTCTTATACCAAATTTTCAACGGAGTATTGCGTGTTTGATCGCCCCGAATCAGGTGAACGAGCGATCCTCGTTCATCTAAACTGTTTATATCAAAAAGAAGACCTTTCAGAATTAAAAGAGTTAGCAAAATCAGCAGGGACAAACCCTGTTGAAGTCGTCACCGCTAGCCGCCAACGTCCTGATCCTAAGTTTTTTATCGGCAAAGGTAAGGTAGAAGAGCTTAAAGCCATCGTCGAAGCCCAAGAAGCCGATGTGGTGTTGTTTAATCATCCGTTATCACCGAGTCAAGAAAGAAATCTTGAAAAATTTTTGGAGGTGCGGGTGGTGGATAGAAATGGCTTAATTTTGGATATTTTTGCCCAACGCGCTCAATCGTTTGAAGGTAAGCTGCAAGTTGAACTCGCGCAACTCAAACATTTATCGACACGATTAGTACGCGGTTGGACGCATTTAGAACGCCAAAAAGGCGGCATTGGTTTACGCGGACCGGGGGAAACGCAGTTAGAAACCGACCGTCGTTTATTAGCCGTGCGTATTAAACAAATTCAACAGCGTTTGGATAAAGTTGATAAACAACGCCATCAAGGGCGTAGCCAACGCAAAAAAGCCGAAGTCCCGACAGTTTCTTTAGTGGGGTATACCAATGCGGGTAAATCAACGTTATTTAATACCCTCACAGGCGCGGATATTTATGTCGCGGATCAATTATTTGCTACCTTAGACCCCACCTTACGCAGTTGTGAGTTGCCGAATAATGGCGCAATTGTGTTAGCGGATACCGTGGGCTTTATTCGCCATTTGCCCCATGAATTGGTTGCCGCCTTCAAATCAACTTTGCAAGAAGCCAGTGAAGCCGAATTATTACTGCACGTCGTTGATGCCAATGCGGAAGATCGCGATGAAATGATGCACCAAGTCCATCTGGTTCTGGAAGAAATCGGTGCGAATAAAATCAGGCGCATAGAAATTTTTAATAAGATTGATTTATTGGATAATGTTGAGCCCCATATTGATCGAGATGATGAGGGTAATGCAATTCGGATATGGTTATCCGCTGAAAAGAAACTTGGTATTGAGCTACTTTATTTAGTGCTTACTGAAATTTTTGCCAGTTCTAAGGTTAAAAAACGCTGTTTTTTACAAGCCAATCAAGGTGATATTCGCGCAAAATTATCCGCTTGCGCCCATGTGTTAGAAGAAAAAATCGATGATTTTGGTGCGAGTGAATTAGTCATTGAAATTGATGTTAAGCATTTGGGCTTGTTGAGTTCAGTGCGGACTGAAGACCCAGATTAGGCGGATTCACTTACTGCCGACAGTTAAGAATAAACCTCAGAGGATTTAAAAACGCTGAGGTTTGAGTTAAATCATGTGCCTGACAAAATATGATTCAGTTCACTCAGTGCTTTGCCATATTCTAGTTTCATGTCAGTTAATAACGCACTGACATTTTTTAGTTGCTGCGTTTTTCCTGCTTGCTCCATTGTCTTGCATAAGTCTGAAAGCTGCATTGCTCCAACATTGCTACTGATGGATTTTAACCCATGAGCCAGTTGGCGAATTTGTTCAGCATGATGATGGTCAATGCTATATTGCAACGCGCTAAATGTTGAATCTGCACTTTCTTGAAAAGCGTGTTGTAAGGCGGCAATAAATGCCAGATCGTCTGGATCATCAAAATTAAAGTTTTGCTGAAGGAAGCCAATATCAATCGCGAGTGAATCTGTCGATACAGTCGTTTTAATGATTTCAGCCTGCTCAACCATGATGAGTTGTTCAGGTAACCATTGTTGCAAAACTTCATTTAATTCTTTGCGGGTAAACGGTTTAGTCACCCATTCATCCATACCCGCGTCCAAACATTTTGTTTTATCACCGGCTAACGCGTGAGCGGTCAGCGCGATAATGGGAATATGCTTTGTCGTGTTGGATTCGCGTTCAAGGCGACGGATTTCAGTCGCTGCCTGATAGCCATCCATAATAGGCATCTGACAATCCATAAAAATCAAATCGTAGTCTTGTTGTTTCGCTGCTTCAACCGCTTCCAAACCGTTGTTGACCATTTTAACGTGACAACCGAAGGTTTCCAGAAATCGGGTCACTAATATCTGATTGGCTAGGTAGTCTTCGGCAACCAGAATATTGGCATTAAACTGACAATCGGGATAAACCTTTGTTTTAACTGACGGTAGCGTTGATCTTTCCAAATCAACCCAAAACCAAAATTTTGCCCCTTTATTTGGCTGACTAATAACGCCAATTTCACCACCCATCAGACGCACTAATTGCTTGGCAATCGCCAAACCTAGCCCTGTGCCACCAAAAGCTCTGGTCATGGAATTGTCTGCCTGAGAAAAGGCATCAAAAATCAGCTGTTGTTTTTCTGCATCCACGCCTATGCCCGTATCAGTGACTTCAAAGTGCAGTCTGACTTTATTTTCTGCTATATTTTTACTGCTAACACTTAATACGACTTTTCCCTGTGCCGTAAATTTGACGGCATTACTGAGCAGATTCATTAATATCTGGCTCAATTTAATGGAATCACCCACCAGCATATCGGGAATTTTTGCAACCTCTAAACGATAAACTAAGCCTTTGGCTTTTGCCTGCGTTTCTAATAAGGCAAAACTATCATTAATTAATGCGTAACCGTTAAAAGGATATGCGCTCAGCTCCAGTTTGCCCGATTCAATTTTAGAAAAATCCAAAATATCATTGATAACACTGAGCAATAACCGCGAGGATTGGCGTATTATTTCAATAGAATGACTTTGCTCGCTGTTCAAATTACTTTCATATAAAAAATCAGTCATGCCTAGTACAGCATTCATCGGCGTTCTGATTTCATGGCTCATATTAGCGAGAAACTGGGATTTAGCACGATTAGCCGCTTCTGCCTCTTCTTTAGCCGCTAACGCATTCGATACGGTATGTTTTAATACGGTGTTTATGTCGGTTAATTGTATCGTTCGCTCTTTGACCTGACTCTCCAAGTCTTCACGTTGTTTATCCAATTGCTCATCTCTTCGATGAATTTCGCTGAGCATGTCATTGTAAACATCGACCAACTGACCAAATTCATCATTGCTGGTTTTGATAACTTGGCTCGTAAAGTTTTTCTCAATAGCAACCGCTTTCATTGCCTGCATCAAATTCAATAAAGGCATGGAAAAAATCCGTTGTAACCGCGTTGAAACTAGCATGGTTGCTAACAGAGTAAAGAGGAGGATGACACCCAGAATAGAATAAAAACTAGACAAAAAAGTGTTTAAGTTACGCTGATTGTCAACCAGATGCAGCACACCCATGAATTCATCATCAATAAAAATGGGTTTCAGCAAATGTATTTGCCGATATTGATCGTATAGGACTAATTCAGAATAGCCTGATTGCAACGATTGTATAGAGGATAAACCGAGATTTTTTTTACTCCACTGCTTTATGCGGTCAAGTATTGAGATATGTGAGGTTCTTTCAATGGCAATCGGTGAATCATCTTTCACCCATTGGATTATTTGCAAAGAATTAAACTCATCATCAACCTTATAGCCTTTTGTATATTCGGCAAATAGCTCACCATCGGATTTGTATAAAAAAGCCGCCATGATGCTAGGTTGAGTTTCTAACATTTTTAAATTTTTTTGTGCGACCTCGTTGTCCATAAACGCCAATGCGGCGGAACTGTTCCATGCAACGATATTAGCGACAGCCAATAAGGCTTGTTCGGTTTGTTGTCGCCGTGATAGATACTCATACGCAGTAATCGCCGATGCAACTACCAGTAATGCTAGCAATACGGCAACACCGATAATCAGGATTAACTTAATGCGTATTGAAGCATCCTGAAAGACGTTTTTCATAGTTGAGTGTCTAGTAATTTATCGACGAGTAGCAAAAAAACCCACCGTTCAGGGTGAGGAGGATGTCAATCGGTTAATTTTGATTTCCAATACTGTTCGAATTCATCTGCGGGTATTGGTTTTGAGAGAAAATAGCCTTGTATAGAACTACAGGTGCTATTTTCAATAAAGTCGCGTTGCTGATAGGTTTCTACGCCTTCAGCAACGGTACTTAAGTTCAGGCTATGCGCGACTGCCAAGATAGCGTTGACAATAGCCGCATCATCCTCGTTATTCGGCAAATCTTTTACAAACGAACGATCTATTTTTAATGAATCCAGTGGAAAGCTTTTGAGATAACTCAATGATGAATAACCGGTGCCAAAATCATCCACTGACAATTTAATACCCATGTTTTTAAGCTGCCACAGTATATTAAACATTTTTTCGGTATTTGCCATGATGACAGTTTCTGTTATTTCAAAGATTAAAAACTCAGGATAATCTATATTATTTTCCGCCAAAATGCCTTTTACCATTGGCACAAACGTGGCTTGATTAAACTGTAAACCACTCAAATTGACCGCAATGGTTAAATGCCCCATGCCTTGCTGTTGCCATAGTTTGTGTTGCCGACACACCTCACGAATAGCCCATTCACCAAACTTGATAATTAACCCATTGTCCTCTGCTAAGGAAATAAAATCATCAGGTGGTAAGAAACCCAATTGTGGGCTGTCCCAACGCATTAAGGCTTCTGAACCAATCAGTTGACCTGATTTAGCATTCACTATCGGCTGATAGTGTAAGCGTAATTCATTATTCGTTATCGCCTGATACATGTAATTTTCCATTTTTCGGCGTTTTTGAGCTTTTATATTCATCGAATCATGGAAAAATTGATAATGCCCTTTACCCATTTTTTTAGCGTGGTACATGGCAATATCAGCATTTCTTAATAAGGTTTCACTGTCTTCTCCATCCTGTGGAAAAATGGCGATACCAATACTAGAACCGGTATATATTTGCTGATTTTCCAAAAAAACAGGTTCACCAATCCATTTTTGTATCTGTTCAGCAACAATCGCTGCCTCTTCAGGATAAGTCAGTTCATTGAGTAGAATAGTAAATTCATCGCCGCCTAATCGGGCAATTTCGGCATCGTGATATTGCTTATCTAAACCTCTGGAGGCAATATCAGAACTACGCAAACCTTCCACTAATCGCCTAGAAATTTCTTTCAGTAACAGATCGCCGACATGATGACCATAAGAATCATTGACCCCTTTAAAATCATCCAAATCCAAAAACAACACCGCAAAACCACGATTATTGCGTTTTGCTAACTTGAGCGAGCTTGATAACAGCTCTAAAAAAAAAGTGCGATTGGGTAACTCGGTTACTTCATCATAATAAGCTAAGCGTTTTATTTTGTTTTCGTGATCTTTGCGCTCTGTTATATCTTGAATTGTTCCTGTTAAACCTATCAACTCGTGGCTGTGGTTTTCAATCACTTCAATTTGTTGCCCAACAAAACGTTGCTGCCCTTGTTTTGTCTTAATACGATGCTCAATAGTAACGGTCACTTTGTTTTTGATGACATTATCAACATTCTCTTTAACATAGGTACTATCCTCCGCATGGATCAGAACATGACAATTAGTGTAGCTAGGCACAAAACTTTCTTTATTCAACTGAAATATGGTGAAAACTTCATCAGACCAATACATTTTGTCATCAGCAAAATACCATTCCCAATGCCCCAGTTTAGCCATTTGCTGTGCTTTTGATAAACGGGTTTCACTTTTTTCCAGTTGTTTTAATAAACTGCTGGCTTTAATCATGTAGTGTAAGCGGTGTATCAGCACTTTCCAGTTGACTGGTTTTACTACAAAATCAGTCGCGCCCGCTAAATAGGATAAGGCGACTCTTTCCGCATCTTCAGTCCCTGTTACCATTAACAACGGTGTATTTTTACCTGTGGGTAATTCGCGTATTCGAGAGCAAGTAGTAAAGCCATCCATACCCGGCATATCAATGTCCACGAGTACAATATCAGGCGATTTTTTTTTAAATATCTCGATCCCCTCATAACCATTTAATGCTGAAATTAATGTAAATCCAGCGGCTGATAAATGCCGTTTAGCCCATAAATGAGCCGTCTGATCGTCATCGATGACTAGGACTAATCGCAAAGAATTATCAGGTTGACTCATTTTTAACCCTTATGATGAAATACTGTAAATAGTGCTTTAAATCCTTTTACCTTACTAAATTTTGTCAAATAAAATACGGTATGTAGTAAATTAGAGAATGCTAACAATAGTAAACCAACATTTCTACGGTAACAAGGTAAGATAGAGTGTGATTTTTTAATACAATCACGAGGGCGATATTTTTTATCGTAAAACACACAAGCGTATATTATTCATATAATTTCTGATAGAAAGAGAGATATACCACACTTCATAATCGTTGAATAAAACCCAAGATTATTCATCTATCAAAAAATCTACCTAAAAGAAAAATCCGTTTTGACTAGTCTGATCAACACAATTAGCTTGATAGAATTCGTGTATATCAATATAGGCTTAGGCTACACTTATTTACTCCAAAGACAACACCCGCTGGCTTTTTCAATGCTAGCGAGTCGTTGCTCATGTGCCTGTAATTCTGTGTCATTACAAGGAATTATTTTCAATGCGGGGCGATCTATCAGCAAACGCTTAACGGCTTGATGGGCAGTTGCATTGTCTATTTCAGCCGGACTATCCAGTAATGATGATTGTCCGCCTGTCATTAATAAAAAGACATCAGCGAGAATTTCAGCATCTAATAATGCGCCGTGTAAATCCCGATGACTGTTATCAATACCATAACGCTTGCACAATGCGTCCAGACTGTTTCTTTGTCCGGGGTGTTTTTTTCTCGCGTAAGCTAGCGTATCAAAGACTTTGCTGTAATCAGTGACTGTGCCAACTTGATTGGCTAACAATGCAAACTCATGATTGATAAAACCGACATCAAAGGGCGCGTTATGAATCACTAACTCCGCACCGCGAATAAAATCGATAAATTCGTCAGCGATTTGAGCAAAATGTGGCTTATCTTGCAAAAATTCGTTAGTGATACCGTGAACGGCAATCGCGCCTTCATCAATCGCACGTTTAGGATTAAGGTAAGTATGAAAACGCTTACCCGTTAAGCGGCGTTTTACCAGCTCTACGCAGCCAATTTCGATAATGCGATGCCCATCTTGAGGGCTTAAGCCGGTGGTCTCCGTATCGAGGACAATGAGGCGTTTATTATTTACGCGTGTAGTCAATTGAGTTACCTTGTTGTTCATTTAAAGTTAAGTTTTTTATGTTACGCTAAACCACCGAAATGGTCATAAAAAGAGTACTCTAATGGACGCATTGAATCAAATATCAACCACCTTAGCCTTAACAATGGGCTTAGCGTGGGCAAGTGGCATTAATCTCTACGCAACCTTATTGACACTGGGCGTTCTGGCTAATACTGGCAATATTCAGTTACCCCCTGATTTAGCAATTGTTGCTAATCCACTGGTGATGATGGCGGCAGGTTTTATGTATTGTGTCGAATTTTTTGCTGATAAAGTGCCGGGAGTTGATACCGGTTGGGATGCCATTCATACCTTTATTCGTATTCCTGCGGGTGCGATGTTAGCGGCGGGCGCGGTGGGTACGTTAGACCCTTCGGTTGAATTAGCGGCAGCGATTCTTGGCGGTGGTATAGCGGCAGGGGCGCATGTCACTAAAGCGGGGACGCGGGTGTTAATTAATACCTCGCCTGAGCCATTTACTAATTGGTTTGCTTCGGTGACTGAGGATGTAATGGCAATTACAGGGGTTTGGGCGTGTATTAACCATCCTATTGGCTTTTTAGTCGCATTGGCAGTTTTTATTGTGCTAATGATTTTGTTATTACCAAAAATATGGGTAGGTATAAAAAAGGTTTTCGGCTTTATTATCAATCTATTCAGAGCCGCGCCGCCACCTGCAAGTACCAACCCACCACAATAAATTGCTCTTGGCTATTGACTAGCGTCAGATAATCGAGTCTAATGTCGCTCTTTTGCAGCTATATGCCCAGGTAGCTCAGTCGGTAGAGCAGAGGACTGAAAATCCTCGTGTCGACGGTTCGATTCCGCCCCTGGGCACCATGAATTCTAAAAGCCCCATTTTTTAATGGGGCTTTTTTTATGTCTGCTTTCCAGTCCTCCGCTAGACCGAGCGGCATCTAGCTCACTCTGGTTCAGTCATGATTGTTCTGTGCCAAACTTTCCTTTCTCGTAAAACGGCAATGTGCCACGATATCAACATATCGTGCGAAGTTTTTTCTTCACTACCTCATGAAATAATTGTATCGATTAGGCAATCACTGATAATGTACTTGTTATTTATCCACAGCTTTCCTATGTGACTTGAGCAGGGTATGTCATAACTAAACGTGAACGGATGAGATGAATTTTCAGATCAAAAAATCTTCCGCCAATAAGACAGAGCTAGCACTTGTGCCGTGGTTTTTTTTCGCTGTGGTGTTGCTGGTCGGGCTTGGTATCACGACGATTTTGTGGTGCCATGCACAGCAACAACAGGTTAATCAACTGCACTCTGAGTTCGAAGTCGCAGCAGACCAAGCAGCGCAAAGCATCCGCAGTCGCCTCAAGTTCTATGAAATAGTGATGCGGGGGGTAAAAGGATTTTTCGAGAGCTCCGAACATCCCTCACCCGATGAGTTCCGAGTTTATGTCCAAAATCTGAAACTACAAGAAAATAAGTTTGGCTTGCAGGGTGTAGGCTTGGTAAGGTTAATTCCTCATGCTGATAAGAAAAACTACGTTGCCGAAATCCGCAAGCAGGGGTTGCCAAACTACCAGATTACCCCCGCAGGTGTGCGTGATCGTTATGCACCCATCATCCGCATCGAGCCACTAACCGGAAGTAACCTTATTGCGCTGGGTTACGATATTTTGGTCGTGCCTTCGGCTCTCGCCGCCTTGGAGCAGTCTCGCGACACTGGCGACACCACAATCACTTCCAGCCTAACTTTGGTACAGGATGCCAACAAGGCTGACAAGGATGCCTGTGTAATGTACCTACCTATTTATCAGAAAGGCAAAAAAATCGACACACTGGCAGACCGGCGTGCGGCTATTGTCGAATGGGTGGATTTACCTTTTCGCATCGGTGATCTGATAGCTGGGCTGAGTGGCGAATTCGATAAGGACATCAACATAGAAATCTATGACAGTGTGTCGCAATCGGAGCAAGTCCGCATTTATCCCTCGAAGGACAAACCTACCAGTGGATGCTGCTTATGACATCGACACCCGCCTTCTCAAGCCGCCTATCTGATTCTTATCTACCGACTGTCATTGCCTCGACGGGCATTGCCCTTACGCTGACATTGAGTTGGTTAGCTTGGTTGCTGACCAAAGGAAGGGTAACAGCCGAGACCTGCTATCGGCAGCTGTTTGAACAGTCCGTCGATGGTGTTCTGATGCTAAACCGAGAGCATCGCCTGATCGATGCCAACACGGCGGCTCTACAGTTATTAGGCTATACCCGTGAAGAACTGTTGAAACTGCGCTTACCAGACATTCTAGCAAAGCATGAGCGTCCTCGGATGGATGCAGCTGTCAATAAAATGATGGCAGGTACTCCGCATCTGGAGGAATGGGTGCATGTGCGCAAGGACGGCACCGAATTTCCAGCGGAGGTGAGCACGAGCAGGCTGGATGAATGGAATTACTTTGGCATCTTTCGTGATCTGACTGAGCAAAAAAAGGCGGAGCAGCGTATCCAGCGACTGACTCGACTTTACCAAGCCTTAAGCGAGACCAATCAGGCGATTGTGCGTATGAGTAATGAAGTTGACTTGTTCCCCATGGTGTGTAGGTGTACGGTGGATTATGGCGACATGAAAATGGCTTGGATTGGGCAACTGGATGAATCTAGCTCGAACATCATGAAGGCTAGTGCTTATGGGTCGGGATTGGAATACCTCGATGAGTTAATCATTTCTACAAATAATAATATGCCTGAAGGACAAGGTCCGACCGCAACGGCACTGCGTGAAAACCGCACTATTATCATCAAAAATTATCTGACATCCCCCTTAACCCGCCCATGGCACGCCTTAGCTAAGCAATTTAGCTGGCACTCTGCCGGTGCATTTCCCATTCAGCGAAATGGCAAGCCTTTTGCCGTACTCAATGTTTACAGTGACAAGGTCTGTGCCTTTGACGAAGAAGCGATTCACCTGCTTAACGAAATGGCAATCGATATTAGTTTCGCGCTGGACAACTTTGATCGTGAGGCTCAGCGTCAGCACTCGATACAGGAGCTCACTGAAAGTGAAGCCAAGTTATCGCTTATCCTCGAAAATGTTGGTGCCTATATCTATCTGAAAGATAGCGAAGGGCGTTACCTGTTTGCCAATCGGCAAGTACTCGATTTATGGGGAGTGACGCTGGAACAGGTTGTCGGTTTCGGAGATGAAAAATTCTTCGATACACAAACGGTGGAAAAAATACAGAAGAACGACCGTTTTGTGCTGGTAGAGGGAAAAGTCCTCCAGCAGGAAGAAACCAATACAGCCCAGAAAACGGGCAAGACGGCAACCTATTGGTCGGTTAAGCTTCCTCTGCGGCGCGTGAATGGTGACATCTACGGGCTATGCGGCATTTCGACCGACATCACCGAACACAAAGCAGCCGAAGAACGTATTCGAGTGCTCAGCAATTTCGACTCGCTGACGCAACTGCCCAACCGCAACCTGCTATTTGACCGCGCACAACAGGCACTGACTGCTGCAAAGCGAACGAATGACAACGTCATCTTGATGTATCTTGATTTAGACCGTTTTAAAATCATTAATGATTCGCTCGGTCCCAGTGCGGGCAACCAAATACTTAAGGAATTGTCAGTCCGCCTGAATAAGCATCTTTATCGGGAAGATACCTTGTGTCGCCCCGGTGGAGACGAGTTCATACTGTTGTTGCCTAACACTGATGTAGAAGGAGCCGCTCACGTTGCGAAAAAAATATTCGAAATTTGTACTCAACCTTTTTGTATCGCAGGTCAGCGCGTATCCCTAACGGTGAGTATCGGTATTGCTGAATTCCCTCAAGATGGCGATAACTTTGAACAGCTATCGCAGTCAGCCGATGCCGCCTTGTCGCGTGCCAAGCAAAATGGTCGCAACAATTTCCAGTTTTTTACTCGACAGTTGCAAGAGCAAGCCAGTCGAATTTTACGCATCGAAAACGAACTTTACGATGCTGTGGAGAAGGGCGAGTTTTTGTTGCATTACCAGCCACAAGTCGATGCAAATACGTCGAAAATCATTGGAGCTGAAGTGTTGATTCGCTGGCAGCACCCACAAAAAGGCATGGTGTCGCCAAGTGAGTTTATTCCCATCGCTGAAGAATGTGGTCTGATGATCGATATTGGCGACTGGGTTTTACAGACTGCTATTCGGCAAATTGCGGCATGGCAGACCGCAGGGCTTGCTATTGTGCCAGTTGCCGTCAATCTTTCCATCGTACAATTTCGCCAAGACACACTCTACGATAAGATTGCCGAGGCACTACAGCAAAACGGGCTTGACCCCGCTATGCTTGAATTAGAAATAACCGAGGGTATCGCGATGGAAAACTTCGAGCGTACCATCGATGTTCTGAATCGGTTACATCAACTGGGTATCACGCTATCAATTGATGATTTTGGCACCGGTTATTCATCGCTTAGTTATCTGAAACGCTTCAAAATTAACAAACTTAAAATCGACCGGTCTTTCGTCCAAGATCTGTCCAGTAACCCTGAAGACGAGGCAATCGTGACCGCTATCATCAATATGGCTAAGAGCCTCGGCTTCAAAACCATTGCAGAAGGCGTGGAAACGCTGGAGCAACTGAATTTCCTGCGTGAGAAAAAGTGTGATGAAATTCAGGGCTACTACTTCAGCAAACCAGTGCCAGCAGAGGCATTCGCAAACTTGTTACGCAATGGTGGCTCATTTTAACGATGACTGCTTTTTTAGGTCGAACTCAGTTTACTTAACGACAGATAAATTTGAACTTGCTGAATCTACTATTCTAGTTTAGGTATAATGGCTAAAGTAAGGCTTGAAAATGAAGCAGTGTAAGAGGCTATGGCAGACAAAATAAAAAAGCTCAGTTCCCGATATAATAAAACCAAAAAAAGACTAAAAAAAAGACCATCGCATTGGTTTAGAAATATTTTTCTGCTGTTACTGGTAGGATTTGGTTTTGTATTATTCAGTTATTTAAAGTATTTGGATTATAACCTTCGTGAGCAATTTGAAGGTAAGCGGTGGGCGATTCCTGCCAGAGTGTATGCAAATCCAATGGAGCTGTATGCTGGACATAATCTGAGTGCTGAAAAGTTTGAAGAATTATTGGGAATGCTGCATTATCGAAAAGATACCCAGCTTTCTGCCGATGGTACTTATTTTAGAAGTGGCTTTGATTTTAGAGTAAAAACTAGAAAATTCACTTTTCCAGAACAACAGCAACCCAGTCTGTTGATGCAAGTCTCTTTTGGTGATGCGGGTATTACGTCGATTACCAATATCAGCGAAAATAAAGCCATTCCCATTATTCGCATGGATCCCGTGCAGATTGGTAGTTTTTATCCAAAAATTAAAGAAGACCGTATCCTAATTAAGCTGGCAGAAGCCCCAGAGCAACTGATTAACGGATTACTTGCCTCAGAAGATCATGATTTTTATCATCATTTTGGCGTGTCACCACGCGGTATTATTCGAGCATTATTGGCGAATTATCGGGCAGGAACAGCAGTGCAAGGGGCGAGTACCATTACTCAGCAACTTATTAAAAACTTTTATTTAAGCTCGGAACGCAGTTTGGAGCGTAAAGTAAAAGAA
>NQJH01000403.1 GCA_002256685.1 Methylococcaceae bacterium NSP1-2
TTTTCGGGGCAGTTTTTGTCTCAGGTTTTACCACAGCTTTAGTTTTAGTTGTCGCTTTAGGCACGGGCTTTACGGCTATTTTGGTATCCGTTTTAGGCACAGGCTTTACCGCTACTTTAGTGTTAGCCGCTTTAGGCGCAGGCTTTATTGCTACTTTAATGTCAGTTTTAGGTGCGATTTTTGGCGTAACCTTCGACACAGGCTCAGGCGATGAAGACTGAGGTGTTGAGGTTTCAGGTGCTAAAGGTTCAGTATTAATTGTAGAGGGTAAAACTGGCATAGCATCTGGCACAGTTTCAGTCACACCATCCATAGGTGGTAATCTTTCATACAGGGCGACGGGTTCGCCATCTAGCTTTTCTAATGCGTCATTCAACGCTTTTTGATCAAACTCAGGTAGTTCACCACCATTGTGTTTACGAATTAAATCTAAAGCAACTTGATAGCGGCGTTCTTTGCCCATGTTTTCGCCTTCCAAATCAGGATGCGCTTCGATGTATAGGACGTTGTTTAACCAACCGACTTTGATAGGTTGTTTAACCATATAGACAGTCGTACCTTCTGCGATTAAGTCATATAATTCTTCAATATCAGTCGGATACATACGCACACAGCCGTGGGTAATTTGCATACCGATACCGTAAATTTTATCGACATCAGTACCATGAATACGGTATTCACCTGGGAGGGCTAAATACAGAGCGCGTGTGCCGAGTGGATTGTGCGGGCCTGCGGGAACGACGGCGGGTAAAGGATCACCTTCGGCAGCGTGTTCACGGCGAATAGATTCAGGTGGATTCCAAACAGGATTTTTAATTTTGCGCGTAATTTTGGTTTGACCTAAAGGCGTTTTCCAATCTTGTCTGCCGATACCATGTGGAAAGGAATATACCTTGCCTGAGTTGGGTGGGTAATAATACATACGAAACTCAGAGATATTGAGCGTGACACCGTTGTGAGGTGAATCGGGCAAAATACGCTTGTTAGGTATGCGTACTGTTTCACTCTGTTTGTTATTAACAGGTGGTTGAAACCCGCCATGCGTATCTGGACAGCTTTGGCAGGGAAGCACTAACCAACGAAGGTCGGAAGAGTTTAATCTAACAACTTCTTCTTGCCCTAAGTCAAAGCGTTTTGCAACGTCCAAGAGGGTGACATTCTCCGTATTGGGTATTTCAGGATAGTCTTCGCGTGTCACTGTAATTAAATGACTATCTTCATTGGGATACTGAGCGATGACGGTGTCACCTTTCATGGCTGGCAAGTCGTAGGTGACCGCATACTAACAGCGAACAAACAAGTAGAGTACGGATTTTCATTAAAATAAATTTCTCTTAGAACAAGGTGTTAAGTATATCGCTAGGATTATTAATTAATTATTAATCTGTAGCTATGTAGGAATTTTATCATGAGCTTATTCATTAAACTATTTTTACAGGAACACTTTGTTATGCTGTAACAAGATTAATTACGCAGAATATTAGTTCTGCGGTCTTTTTTTGATAAAGACCTTGTCGATTTTCACACTTTACTTTTGCGTTATAATCCCCCTCTTTCTTATTCAAGATTTACACACGAGATTTCTCATTATGGCATTGCAAATATTTCGCACCAAACATGTTACTTCGGAAGAGGATAGTATAGAACACGGTCTCAAACGGTGCTTATCAGCATGGGATTTAGCGTTTTTGGGTATTGGTGCGATTATTGGCACGGGTATTTTTGTGCTAACAGGGATTGCATCGGCGACGCAGTCAGGCCCAGCGGTGGTGTTGTCATTTATTATTGCGGGGCTTGCTTGTGGATTTGCCGCGTTGTCTTATGCGGAGTTATCGGCTTCAGTCGGTGGCTGTGGCAGTGCGTATGGTTACAGTTATGCGGCGTTTGGTGAAGTCATTGCTTTTATTATCGGCTGGGATTTGTTATTGGAATACGGAATTTCAGTCGCGGCAGTGGCAAATGGTTGGTCGGGTTATTTTAATAACGCGCTGACTGCTATCGGTTTTCCGTTGCCTGATGTGTTGACTAAAGCCCCAAAAATGGGTGGATTGATTAATCTACCCGCCTCCGTCATTATTCTATTATTGATGGGCTTGCTGATTATGGGAGTCAAGCACAGTGCGAAAGCCAATAATGCAATGGTGGTGGTTAAGTTGATTACCATTAGTATCTTTATTGGGGTCGCGGCATTTAATGTGCATCCAGAAAATTGGCATCCATTTATGCCCTTTGGTTGGTTTCAAACCTTACCCGATGGCAAAACTACGGGCGTGTTAGCAGGGGCATCATTAGTATTTTTTGCCTATGTGGGCTTTGATGCCGTGTCTACTGCCGCCGAAGAAGCACAAAATCCCCAGCGTGATTTGCCGTTTGGTATCGTAACTTCATTGGTATTTTGTACGATTATTTATATTATCGTTTCTGGTTTGCTGACAGGTGTGGTTAATTACAAAGAGCTGAATGTGTCATCCCCTGTGGCACACGCGCTTTTTTTACTGGGCTATGATTGGGCTTCGGCGTTGATTGCGACGGGTGTTATTGCCGGATTAACGACGGTGATGTTGGTGTTGTATTATGGTCTGACGCGCATTATTTTTGCGATGTCACGGGATGGTTTGCTGTCGCCATTCTTTAGCGAAGTAAATCCTAAAACTCAAACGCCGGTGCGAGTGATTGTGTTGTGCGGCATTATTATTTCCTTGATTGC
>NQJH01000023.1 GCA_002256685.1 Methylococcaceae bacterium NSP1-2
ATTGAACAAGGCGGCACGACCTTACGCGATTTTGTTAATGAGTCCGGCAAAGCGGGGTATTTTCAACAGCAGTTACGGGTTTATGGTCGTGCCGGTTTGCCGTGCGTAAGCTGTGAACAGCCTTTGCAGGAAACCCGATTAGCAAATCGTACCACCGTTTTTTGTTGCGTATGTCAAAAATAATGTTGCTTTATTACTACACATCCTTATAATCCCCCGCTTGCTTTCAGGTTCAAAAGATATTTCTATCAATTGATTAAACGGGAAGTCGGTATAAGCCGACGCTGCCCCCGCAACGGTAATTAAGTAAAAAGTCATCAGTATGCCACTGTGTTTACGCATGGGAAGGTGATGATTCAGGTTCATAGCCACTTAACAGCCCGGAGACCGACCTAAAAGTATATTCGGGACAGCGGAGGGCTGTGCTATCGATTGAGACCTCTTTTTGTCCGCTTTCGTGTTCTTTTGTCCTCCGTTGTCAATTATTTACTCATCATGCGCGGGCGGCGCAGAGGACAATCATGCAAAAATTTATCGCCAGTTCCCTATTAGTTGCGGGTTTTAATACCCCTGCATTTTCACAAGACACCCCAGTAGTAGACCCTGTTTTAGCACTACCCGATATGGTAGTCACAGCAACCCGTTCTGAAACCGCTAGAAATCAATTAGCCACAGCCGCCACCGTGTACACCCGCAAAGACATTGACCGCTTACAAGTCAAAACCGTGCCTGAATTATTGCGCGGCAGTGCAGGCATTGATGTAACGCAATCAGGCGGTTACGGTAAAAATACCAGTATTTTCATGCGCGGCACCAATTCCGATCACATCTTAGTGCTGATTGATGGCGTTAAAGTCGGTTCTGCTACCGCAGGCACATCACCGTTTGAATTTATTCCGTTAGATCAAGTCGAACGCGTAGAAATTACCCGTGGTCCGAATTCCAGTTTATACGGTTCAGAAGCCATCGGCGGTGTTATTCAGATTTTTACGCGTAAAGGTGAACAAAACGAGAAACCCAGTGTGGTGATTGATGCAGGCGGTGGTTCTTATGATACTTATCGCGTAGCAGGGACAGTCAGCGGTAAAGTGAATAATACTTGGTACACCGTGGGTTCATCGGGTTTTGGTTCGCAAGGTTTTAATGTCCAGCAGCCGACAGCAGGTAAATTTGGTGTTAATCAACCAGACCGTGATGGTTATACCAACGCGGCGGTGAATGCGCGAGTCGGGCATCATTTTGATTTACATAATACCGACATTGAAGCCTTTTTTACTCGTGCGCAAGGCAAAAATGAATACGACGGTAACACAGTCAATAAAACTGAATTTATTGAACAAGTTGCAGGTACAACTCTCGCCACCGATATTATGGATAATTGGCGTTCCACTGTCCGCTTAGGGCAGAGCTTAGATTGGGGCGATCAATTCACCCCTAAGGGTGCGTTTTCGTCACGCTTTGATACCACGCGCTGGAATGCTAGTTGGTTAAATCAGTTTCAAATAACGGACGCACATCAAGTGCTGGTGGGTTCAGATTACCGCTTGGATGAAGTGAATAGCGACACTAAATACAATGAAAGTTCACGTTATGATGTTGGCGTATTTACTGAATTACACAGCCGTTTTTGGGATGATCATTTTTTAAATGCGTCGATACGCTGGGATAAAAACCAAGCCTTTGGTGATGCGGTGACGGGTAGCATCGGCTGGCGCGATAATTGGCATTATGGCAAAGGCAATGACAGTATTAGCACCTTTGCAAATTTTGGTAATGCCTTTAAAGCACCGACGTTTAATCAGCTGTATTATCCCAACTTTGGTAATCCTAACCTACAAGCAGAAACCTCTAAATCGGTCGAAGTCGGTTTAGCAGGTAATCATGAGTCGCTACAATGGGAACTGCGTGCCTATCATACTGATATTGATAATCTCATTACCACCGTCACTAATCCAAAAACCTTTGTATCTACCGCCGAAAATATCGGCAAAGCCCAACTGGATGGTTTAGAAGCGGAAATGAGTACCCAGATATTTGGTTGGAATAGTAAACTGAACATGAGTTTATTAAGCCCGAAGAATCGCGTCACTAATTTACGCTTACCGCGTCGTGCGGATCAAACTTTAGGCTTTGATTTATCGAGAAGTTTTGGTGATTTTGATGTTGGTACAAATGTTGTGGCGCAAGATTACCGTTTTGATGATGCTGCCAATAAGACCCGCGTCGGCGGTTATGTCACAGTAGATTTACGCACCGCGTATCACTTAAATAAAAATTGGCGGCTTGATGTTAAGCTCAATAATGCACTGGATAACAAATATCAAACTGTGAGCGGCTATAATACAGCCGAGAGAAACTTTTTTGTTTCAGTTCATTTTAATAACTGAGTTACGCAATGACAGATAACATTTCTGACAGGAATGTTATCTGTTTTAAATACACCCTAACCCCTTTTGGAGATAAACCTCATGAATACAAAACAATGGTTATCCGCGCAGACATTAACCCTGCCGCTCATTGCCCTAATGGCATTAACTCGTTTTCATCATTTTGGTGATGCGTTTTCTTTACCCGATGCGTCACTCGCAGTATTCTTTTTAGCAGGGCTAGGTTTTGCACGACGTTGGTGGTTGCTGGGCTTTTTAATGCTGGAAGCGGCAGTGATTGATTATGTGGCGATTACCCATTTTAACGTTAGCGCGTTTTGTGTCTCACCTGCGTATATATTTTTAATTCCAACTTACGCAGTTATGTGGTTTGCAGGCAGTTATTGTGTGAAATTTAAAAATTTCACTGCCAGTGACATCATGTCAACCGTCGGCGTATCAGCATTAGGTGCTTCAGTAGCATTTTTGATTTCAAATGGTAGTTTTTATTTGCTATCAGGTCGTTACCCTGATTCATCATGGGCGCAATACACTGATCGCGTTATGCAATATTACCCACCTCATACCAGTACCGCCCTATGTTATGTCGTGTTAGGCTTGCTTGCTATCAAATTAGTTAAAGCATTGCCTGCTTTGATGGCGAATCATAAAGCCGTTTAGGGTTAAATCTGGAGTCAAAAAGCGTTAGCTTTTTGCGATTCGCCAATAGCTAAAGCGATTGGACTCCACAACTTTCATCCTGATGGGCTTTGTCCATCACCACGTTCCAATTGCGTAAATCGTAAAGTTCAATAAACTTATAGTTCCCACGCTCCAGCGTGGGAATTCATCCTGCACTGCTCCAGCGGTGTGTAAGTTCAAGAAGACGCTGGAGCGTCAACTGCGGCATTCCCACGCCAGAGCGTGGGAACGATACAAACAGGAGTCCAATCGCTTTAGCTATTGGCGAATCGCAAAAAGCTAACGCTTTTTAACTCCAGATTTAACTCACCTCCCTATTATCCTGTGGCTGTTTTCGTATGATAGGTTGTAAAGGTCATCGTGTGTCTAGTCCTGATATAATCGGGGCATTCTCGTAGCAACAATAATCAGCACATGAACCAGCCCCTCGATGTATTAAAAACAATTTTCGGCTACGATAGTTTTCGTGGTCAACAGCAAGCGGCGATTGAACACGTTATCGCGGGGCAAGATGCGTTGGTGTTGATGCCGACAGGTGGCGGTAAATCCTTGTGTTATCAAATCCCCGCGCTAGTGCGTGATGGGGTGGGCATTGTCATTTCGCCGTTGATTGCGTTGATGCAGGATCAAGTTGATGCCTTATTGCAATTGGGGGTGAAAGCCGCGTTTCTCAATTCCACGCTGACGATGGAACAAGCGCGGGGCATTGAACAGCAACTGCTTAATAATGAATTGGATTTGTTGTATATCGCGCCTGAACGGCTTTCTGCGCCGCGTACTTTAGAGCTGTTTGGTCGAATAAAAATCGCACTGTTTGCCATTGATGAAGCGCATTGCGTTTCACAATGGGGGCATGATTTTCGGGCTGATTATTTGCAACTGTCGATACTGCATGAACGCTTTCCGACTATTCCGCGTATTGCGCTGACGGCTACCGCAGATGAACGTACCCGCCAAGAAATTATTGTTCGTTTAAAACTGGAACACGCGCCGCTGTATTTAAGCGGCTTTGACCGTCCCAATATTCGCTATGCCATTGTGCAGAAACAAAATGCGCGGCAACAATTACTAGAATTCATGCGCTCTCAACATGAGGGTGATGCGGGTATCGTTTACTGTTTGTCGCGTAAAAAAGTCGAAGAAACCGCGCAATGGTTACGCACGCAAGGTATTAACGCCTTGCCCTATCATGCGGGTATGACGAATCAAGATCGCCAACAGCATCAACAACAATTTTTACGGCAAGAGAGCATTGTTATCGTGGCGACCATTGCGTTTGGCATGGGTATCGATAAACCTAACGTGCGTTTTGTTGCCCATTTGGATATACCGAAAAGCGTCGAAGCGTATTATCAAGAAACGGGCAGGGCAGGGCGTGATGGTTTGCCTGCCAATGCGTGGATGGCTTACGGTTTGCAAGATGTGGTGACCATGCGGCGAATGTTGGCAGGTTCGGATGCCGATGAAGCCCATAAACGCTTAGAACTGCACAAATTGGATGCGATGTTAGCGTTATGCGAACAAGTGCATTGTCGGCGGCAAACTTTACTCGGCTATTTTGGTGATCATCTTGAACAGCCTTGTGGCAATTGCGATACTTGTTTAGAACCCGTGCAAACGTGGGATGGCACGATTGCCGCGCAACAAGCTTTATCGTGTATTTATCGTACAGGCTCACGTTATGGCGTGCATTATTTAATTGATGTGTTACTGGGCAAACAAAACGAGCGCATTATCAGCGCGAATCATCACCAACAATCTACTTTTGGTATTGGCAAAATTGGTGGCGCGGGGTTTAGTCGCTATTAATTTTGAGCATTTTGGCGTGTTAAATCTGATTGAAGCCAGTCGTCCGATTTTGCGCGGCGAACAACAATTGATATTACGCAAAGATATCAAGCAGGAAAAAATCAAACGTGGTAAAAAAATTGCAGGCGTAGCGCGTAGCCGTGATGATGGTAATGCGTTGTTATGGGACGCACTACGCGCTAAACGCCGTGAAATTGCTGACGATCAACAAGTCCCGCCTTATGTGATATTCCATGATGCCACGCTGATGGCAATGATGGAACACAAACCCACCACACCCGAACAACTGGCTCAATTATCAGGCGTAGGGCAACGCAAATTAGATATGTACGGGGAAAAGTTTTTAGCCATTATTCGTGATTTTTTTAGTGGTGATAATAATCTGTCAGACACCGCCGCTGAATCCATACGTTTATTCAGATTAGGTTTTAATGCACAGAAAATTGCCGAAAAAAGAACTTTAAAAGAGTCTACGATTTACGCCCATTTAGCCGAAGCAATTTCCCAAGGTTTATTGGTATTGACAGATGTAATTGATTTATCTGCATCTGAAATAAAACAAATAGAAACCAGTATTTTGAGTTTGCCAGAAGAACAACAAAATATGTTAAAACCCGTCTATGAACAATTTGACGGTCTTTATAGTTACGAGATTTTACGCTGTGTGAAAGCGGCGTTGCAGTATCAAATCGAATCATAAATAATAAGTTAAAGATAAAAATCAATCACTTATATTAAGTCATCCCAGCTTTTTCCTCTGAAAAAGAAGCGCGTCACATTTATTATTGGATATTTTGCGTATCCATTTCCTACCCTTTAATACTCCATTTTAAGTGATTGTCTCTTCTATTTTTTTATTTGATAATAAAAACAATAGAGTCTGTTAATACCATGAATTTCTTGCTAGTAAAATTAACTATTTATTCCCGCTAAGTGTTCGTTTTTTTGCACGATTGATTATAGCAAAAGCAATATAAATTAATTCAAGCATGGAGTAGGTGCGAATTCATTCGCACTGGGCGGATAAATTTGCCCCTACTCCATTTTATTGTGCTTTAAATAGAATAAGCTCAATTTAATAATAATGAGGTTTTTAGAGGGGAATCAGTCTTTCCAATAATTATATAGGTAAGGGGAAGGTTATGGCGGAAGAAAAAAAAGAAAGCGGTGGTCTAATGGCAGCAATGCCAGTAACAGCAGTGCTGGCGATATTGGCAAGTTTGTTCTTCACTTCTTCGTTACCTTATCAAGATGAGCGACCATCGAGCCGTCCCTTACAAACCCAGTACACCGCTGCACAGGATGTAGAGGCACGCCTGTGGCAAGATCCGTTTGTTGCGGTAGATGGTACAAGCGAGAGTATAGAAAAAGACGCTAAAAGCTTAACACCAGAGAGCAATCATTTAGCTTGCGATATTAATGCGCATGGCAAGGAACGAATATATTGCGATCAGGTAACGGATAACAAGGACATCACCATTCTTGCCGTTACCCTGTCTGGCGGTTCGTATCAGGAGGCTTCGGAACAGCGAATGCGGCGACGTTATGCCGTGCTTTCGGCTTTAATCAATCAGGGTTTTGCTCCTAAAGATGAGCAACATATTGGTTATTTTAAGCCTGATTCTGGAACGAGTTTACAGAAAAAAGTGCCTTTTGAATGGTGGTCACTACCCGCGAAAGGCAAAGAACGAAAATTATTGCTATTGTGGGCAGATGAATCAAGCCTACTTGACTGTCCCGCTACAAAGCTGAAAGAATTATTGTTCGAAGCACATCCAAAAATTCAAATCCCCTATGCGCCGCCGAAGTCAATCAACTATGCGGTTATTGGTCCGAATACGTCAACAATACTACGCGACATGTTGAAAGAAGTTGAAGGGAAAATGTCTGTTGCTAAGGACGGTATTTGTAATGAGATGGCTATCAAGGATAAATTGGAAAAAATTAACGGACAGATAGTATATTTTTCTGCGGGTGCGACTGCATCGGATAACAAGTTGTTAGAAGGATTGCAGAAGGTAAAAACAGAAAAAGAAACCGTTTCAAACTACTTTAAGAGCAAAGGGGTAAAACTGTACCGCACTACCGCTACCGACAACGTTATGATGATAAGGTTGATGGAAGAGCTTAAGCTACGTCATGTTAATAAAAAAGACCACGTTGTTATTCTTTCCGAAGGAGATACTTTTTATGGTCGCGCCATGCCTGAGGCTTTCAATGAAAAATGGGATGATCTGTGGCAGCAGGATAACAATAAGACAGTGTATACCTATAGCTATATGCGCGGACTGGACGGCAAATTGCCAGACAAAGGCGACAAGACAGCTAGCTCGGTGGAGAAAAAGTCTGATAACAAGGACAAGTCGAGTGCAGATAACTTGATAGAACTGCCAGAAGGGCAGAATCAGAAGGACTATTTGCGGCGGATGGCAGCTAATATCTTTGATCTGCATCAGTCGTTAAAAAATAGTGAAGACAAAAATGGAAGTCAAAAAGGTATTGCCGCCATTGGTATATTGGGTTCTGATGTACATGATAAATTGATGATCCTAGAAGCACTGCGCCAGCATTTTCCACACACGCTGTTTTTTACCACCGACTTGGATGCGATTTACAGCCATCCAGCCAAATTACCGCAAACACACAATCTATTAGTGGTCTCGTCATTTGATTTGAAGTTACGCAGCGAGTTGCAGGACAAAATCCCACCTTTTCGTGACAGTTACCAGACAGCCTTTTTTCTTGCAACTCAGATGGTGCTGTATGAGCCCAGTATCCCCTACAATTGGGATGACGTTAAGCTTCCGCCGCGTTTGTTCGAAATTGGACGTAGCCGTCCAGTACCTTTGCCCACGAAGGACGATTTTTCGACAGATATGAATGAGAAATGCGCTTGGACTAATTGGTTTGCGTGTGAGAATAATGTGCAACCACGCATTATTACTACGCCGCTGTTGTACGGATCATTAGAAAATCGGTTGATGCTGGTGTTATTGGTGATAATAATCCCCCCGTTAGTTAGCTGGCGAGTGCGAAAGTATGTGTACCATTGGATTGGTTTTGTACTGTTTCTGGTTTTTTTAGTTTACTTGACGGATTTATGGTGGAATGGTTACATAAAAAACGACGCTAAGGCAGAGCCGTTTTATTGGCATGAAGGCATAAGCATTTGGCCAAGTCAATTATTGCGACTATCGACTTTACTGTTCGCTGCTTTATTCTGGTACTGGGGGTATAAACAAATAGAGACGATGCAAAAAGCGTTTCAAGCAGTGTCGTCTGCCGATCACCATAAATCAGTCTTTGCCTTGCCTACAGATCCTAATACGCTTGATAGATGGAGTGTGTTTTTTATTGGGAGCTGGGAAGAAACGAGTGATCCAGACGTGAATTCTAATGATTTATGGAAAACCTATCTTGGCTATTACCACCAAAAATTAGGTTTCTTTCCAGTCTCTATGCTGCGGGTCTTAGGACATGTAGTGGCGTTTTTTTTGGGGGCATTTTTTCTTATAAGCCTGAGTGGTTCACCTAATGTACCAGCGCGTGGTGATTTTGCTTTGGAGATGAATAAAGACATAATTATTATAGCGGTACTGGCAACCATATTTCTGATTACATGGGTAGTCCAAAATGCTCGTCTATGCGAGCGGCTAATTACTCACTTGTCGGAGAAGCCGAGTCAATGGAATGAAATTGCTAAACGATGGGCTATCCGTAAAAATAAAGTCCCGCCCGAATGTGTGGATGACTGGCTGGATATTCAAATGGTCGTCTGTTTAACAGAGACCATGCGGCGACTCATTTGGGGACCGATGGTGTGTATTGCTCTGTTGGTGATAGCCCGCAGTCCAGTCATAGACGATTGGGGTATTCCGTGGGGGCTGGCAATCGTATTTATCACTATGCTACTTTACGCTATCTCCGCAGAAATATATTTACAACGAGGTGCGAAGCGTGCGCGTACAAAAGCGATTGATCAGTTAAGCAGAAAAATTAGAGGGCTGCGTAAACATCTTCCGCCCAACGAAGATATTATTAAACGCATAGAAATTGAGATTGAACGTATTAATATGTTACGCAAGGGGGCATTCAGACCGTGGTATGAATGGCCAATGCTGCAATCATTCGGCGGTTTGAGTACCTTAGTGATACTGTTGCAATATTTAGAAGGAGTTTGGGGGAGCGGCACTTTCTAAATAACGTGTGGGTGGCTTTGTAATATCAACTCGAATCGTAGGGGCAATGTCATTCATTGCCCCTATTCATTCAAGCAATTATTTTTTAGCTAATTCTTCTATTTTTTTACTTAGTAGTACAGAACCTTCACCGAAATACGCACCAAGCGCAAGAGAGAAAGACACTATTAATAAAGGATTACCCCAATGCGCACTGAGTAATACTTCTGGGGTTAATTTGCCGCCTTCTAATAAATAAGCAAACGTCGCTGAATAACCCAATACGCTGGCTGGAATAGTGGCAAACTGTGGAAAATGAGCGGCAAGACATAAAACAACAACAGAAACAGCAACAGCAATAGATGCCATTAATGGGAAAGCGGCTGAGCCTGCTGGAATAGTGGTAATTAATACAGCTGCTATCCATGCCATAGCCACACCAAACACGCCACAGACGATAACATTTTTCAATGCTTCTTTAGTTGCACCAAAGGCAAAGTAAGCTGCCCACGCAATAGTCAATGCCCATATTAAAAAGATACCCGCTGTAGGACCGACGGCTAAAAAGGTAGCAACGCCACTTAATATGCCAATACTTAAAGAAAGTGCGGTAAGACTGTTCATAAATACATCTCCAAATTATTCACCTCGATTATATTAATTAGCTTTCATGTTGAGGCAGTCCATGTAAGCTAAGGTTTTGAATTTGATACCGTTAAATGACGTGGTTTTAAGCCAGTGAGTAGCAAGGTTGCGATATAGATTGTCATTCCTATGACGATCCACTTGAGCAAATGAATCACCCGCTCTGTTGAACTCCACGCAGCCCACCAACTTGCATCGACCCAATAATACAACGCCGCCGTCATTGCAGCACTTGCCAATAATACGCGGCTAAAAAATAATAACCAGCCTGTTGCAGGTTGATAGACTTTGTCTTTAAGTAGTTTCTTTAGCAACAATGCGGCATTAAAAAACGCGCCTAATGAGGTGGCTAAGGCTAATCCAGCGTGTGCCAACGGAAATACCAATGCCACGTTTAACGCTAAGCTGATTATCATAGCGTAAATTCCATAACGCACCGGGGTTTTTACGTCCTGACGGGCAGTAAAAGCAGGGACTAGCACTTTAATCAATAGATAACCTAGCAAGCCCACGGCATAAGCTTTTAAACTTTGTCCTGCTAAATGCACATCATTAACGGTGAACTCGTTATATTGAAAGAGCGTCGATAACATTGGTTCTGCGAGTACAAATAAGCCAATGGTTGCCGGCATTCCCACCAATAACACTAAACGCAATCCCCAATCCAATGAATGAGAAAACGCCACGTTATCCTCTGCGGCATAATTATTAGCCAAGCTGGGTAAAATCACTGTGCCGAGTGCTAGCCCTAAAATACCCAGTGGAAATTCCACTAAACGGTCAGAATAATACAACCATGACACGCTACCGACGGTTAGAAATGAAGCAATCAGGGTATCTAATAATAAATTAATTTGAGTAACGGAGACGCTAAACATAGCGGGCAACATGAGACCAATAACTCGTTTAACTCCTGCATCCTTAAAATCAATACGCGGACGTGGCAGTAAACCCAAATTATACAAAGCAGGAATTTGAAACAGCATCTGCACAATACCTGCAATAAAAACCCCCCACGCCAATGCCACCACAGGTGTAGTCATTAACGGAGCCAGCCAGATTGCCGTACCTATCATGCAGATATTAAGAAAAACAGGGGTGAGCGCAGGAATAGCGAATTTACTGTGGGCATTTAAAATGCTCCCTGCAAATGCCGTTAGCGATATAAACAGTAAATAGGGAAAAGTGATTTGTAACATTAATACCGATAAATCATGTTGCGTGCCTTGCCATGAAAAACCAGGAGCTAATAATAAAATCAGCACGGGGGCAAGCACGATACCTGCTAACGACATCAACAGTAAACACACGGCTAAGGTGCCCGCAGTTTTATCAATAAATAGCTTTAACGCCGCTTTACTGCCTTGTTCTTTGTAGTCGGTTAGTACAGGTACAAACGCATGAGCAAACGCGCCTTCTGCAAACAACCGCCGCAAAAAATTAGGCACTTTAAACGCCACAAAAAACGCATCTGTAGCTAAATCGACACCAAATAAACGCGCAATCAACATATCCCGAACAAAGCCCAATAATCGGGAAATAAGCGTCATACTACCGACCACCACCGTTGATTTAAAAAGCCGCCGACTCACTGTTATGTCCCTCTTGAGGTATTAAATAGATTGACAATAATAACAGTTAAAAAGATAATGCACGGCTATTAACTAACTTTTGAAGAATCGAGACACTATGGCTAACACAGCACAAGCTAAAAAGCGTGCGAAACAAGCGGAAAAAAGCCGTGTTCGCAACGCAGGACAACGCAGCAACTTACGCACTTTTGTGAAAAAAGTTATTGCTGCTGTAAACGCAGGCGATAAAGAAAAAGCACAAGCTGCCTACAACACCGTAGTGCCAATTATCGATTCTGCTGTTAACAAAGGCATTATTCATAAAAATAAAGCCTCACGCGGCAAAAGCAGATTGAATGCAAAAGTAAAAGCCATCGCTTAATACTTTTACGCTTTCTTTGCTAGAAAAAAGGCGGTCACCGTTAAGTGACCGCCTTTTTTATTGTCCCAAAATTATGGGTGATATGCGATGGGTAAAATGGACAAAATTTGCCACATAATGACGTTTAGTTTATACAGACACAGCTGAAGTTATTAAAAAACCTTAGTATGCTAGCGTGAAAGGATACAATATAAATATTGGCACACAATATGCTTTATATTTAAGTACACATCACATTAGAAAAAGGAAGTCCGCTATGAAAACCCTAAAATCGCAACACGGTTTTACACTGATCGAACTAATGATAGTTATTGCCATTATTGGCACGTTAGCCTCAATTGCGATTCCAACGTACCAAGATTACATCATTAAAACTAAAGTGATAGAAGGATTGTCTTTAGTTGCCTCTGCGAAATCGGCAGTCAGTGAAAATGCGATTAGTGGTGTTACATTTGATTCTGGCTGGGTTCAGCCGTTTCCAACTAATATCGTTTCTACTGATCCACTGGGTGTATCACGCCTTGCTGCCGACTCGGGGGTTTCAATTAATAACGATAATGGTGAAATCACCATTACCTACACAAATAAAATTGCTAAAAATTCTCCTACCTTACTACTTGTCCCTGTTGATGGTGCGAGCCCCCTTGTTCCTGGTCAACTTATTCAAGGTGGCATGATTAATTGGCAATGTCATTCTTCAAAGCCACCGCTTAATAACGTGCTTAGATATAGAGCAGGCACAATTGATCCACAATTTGTTCCTTCTGATTGCCGCGCTTAACACTTTTTAAAAACTGCACGACACCTATTCCGCATATTTTCTGCAAATTTTTGTTTGCCTCTTTACTTTCGAAAAATCAACTTGCCTTGTTTTATCAACGGGTGAGGTATCGCTTTTTTGTACCCGCCAAAAATTAATTCATCGAGATGATTTTTCTTTGCTTAAGGATTCATAGTATAGAATGCCCCCTGTGACGATTATTCGATTTTCAAGCTGAGTTCAAGGCAAAAAAATAGAGTAATACACTGACATTCTCAGTTACCCGTTTTGGACACTCTATGCAAACCCGCTTTAACCAGTTAGTACCGTTACGAATATTGTTATTACTGTGTTCAACTGTGTCCGTTGTTAATGCCGAGGTAATGATTTCAGGACTTGAAAGGGCGGCTAGTGACAATGTACGCATCCTATTGTCTTTAGAAAAAGAAAAATGTGACGCACCGCGCTGGAAAATAGAACAGTTATTTGCTGAAGCAGAGCAGGAAATTAATCCCGCCTTACGAGCGGTCGGTTTCTACCACCCTACGATTGAAAAATCATTAGCGTTTAATCAAGCGTGTTGGCTAGCAAAATTCACTATTAATGCAGGACCGCAAGTCACTGTTAAAAATATCACTATTACCATTAACGGTGCGGCTCATGATGATGCTGAATTTAAAAAATTGCGTGAGAAGCTGATAGCAAAAACGGGGCAACCATTACGTCACGATCACTACGAAAAAATGAAAAGCCAGCTTGCGTCATTAGCCGCGCAACGCGGTTATTTAAAAAGTGAATTTACCACTAAGAAACTATTAATTGATAAATTACACAATACAGCGAGTTTTGAATTAGTGTTTGATTCGGGAAAACGTCAGCAATTTGGCGAAATTATTGTTGAGCAAGATGTTTTAGACCCTGAATTAATTGCCAAATACATTGCCATCAAAAGCGGCGAATTTTATTCCAGTGAACAATTAGTTGAAACGTATGACGCGCTATCAAAAAGCGGTTATTTTGATAGCATCGATATTCGCCCCGCGACGGAAATCAACGGTAAGCCCATCCCCGTCATCATTAAACTACACCCCAAGCCTAGGTATCATTATGCTTTTGGTATCGGTTTTGATACGGACATAGGCATACTAGCCAGTGCCAGTTACCATGATAATCGTCTGAATCGTTTCGGACATTTTTTAACCGCTGAGCTGGATATTGCGCCCGTATTATCAACAGCAAATGTCGAATACACCATCCCTTTGGATAATCCACTCACTGAAACGTTTAGCGTGGGTGCGGGGTTAAAGCGCGAAAATAACGATAGTTTTACGTCCATCTCAGCAAAATTATCAGGGCGGTATAAGTATGCGTTTGCGAATGGTTGGAAACAAACGCTGTTTCTTGATTACAGCTATGAAGATTTCAAAACAGGTACAGAACAGGGTAAAACCTTATTGTTAGTACCAGGGGGAAGTTGGTTGTATTCGGTAGCTGATAATCCACTACGACCAACCGAAGGTTATCGCCTTAAATTTGATGTCGGTGGTAGTTATAAAATACCGATATTATCTGACGTGAGTTTTGCCCAAGGTTCACTCGCTGCAACGTGGATACATGCGTTACCGTGGAGTGGCGGCAAGTTTATCGGACGCACCGAACTAGGCGCGACGATTGCCGATAATTTTAATAAATTACCTACCAGCTATCGATTTTATGCAGGGGGTATTAATAGTGTGCGGGGTTATACCTATAAAGAATTAGGCCCGAAAGATGAACAGGGCAATGTCATCGGAGGTCAATATCTCAGTGTATTCAGCACCGAATATGAACACGCTATTTTTGATGATTGGGGCGTTGCGGCGTTTGTTGATACGGGCAATGCTTTTAATGATTTAAGCAGTATTAATTTAAAAACGGGTGCAGGTTTGGGGGCGCGTTGGTATTCGCCATTTGGTCCCGTGCGTGTCGATGTTGCCATCCCCTTAAACGATGCGGATTCCGCGTTTCAAATCCACTTTTCCGCAGGCGCGAGATTATGAAAAAACGCCTGTTACTGATTTTTTTAGCCATGCTGCTGTTAATTCCCATCGGTTTATTGGGCTTAATGAGCAGTGAATGGGGCAGTCGCTGGTTATTGCAACGACTATTACCCGCAGAAGTCTCGGTAAAAACCATACAGGGTAGTCTGCTTAAGCAATTGCAATTAGAAGGACTAAATTATAAAAGCACAGCACAAACCGTCGAACTTAATAAATTCATTTTCTCATGGCAGCCGAATGAACTATTGTCTGGTACGCTAAAAATTGTCGATGTGACGCTCGACGGTGTCAAAGTCAATTTGAATGAAGTCGCCAAACAAGATGAACAAAGCAGTCCGTTTGACTTTGATGCACCACTGGCATTGCCCATTGAATTCATTATAGACAATTTGTTATTGACTAACATGGAGTTACAGCAAGGTGGGCGTGTACAAATCATTGAAAAACTGCAATTGACCGCGAGAACTGAAAACGGTCAACTGTACATTCAATCGCTAGACATTAACGCTAAACCGCTGATTGCAACCGCGCAAGGGCGAATGCACTTAGGCAAAGGCTTTGATTTTAATCTCGACACAAAATGGCAACTGAATACCGAACAACAAGGCGCATGGCAAGCCAGCACTAAGGTTAGCGGCGATACTAAAAAAATAACCTTCCGTAATAGTGTGTCATCACCGTTTCGATTAGCCTTAAAAGGCATTGTAAAAAATCCGCTTACTGCCCCTGATATTAATGTTCGCCTAGACTGGCGCGATATAAAATACCCTATCGTAGGCGATACGCCACAGCTACAAAGTGGCAAAGGCACTCTTCGAATGATAGGCTTATTGACGGATTATCGCCTTAAAATCAATGCGCAGTTAAACCAAGCCTATTTGCCCAATACTCCAAGCCTATTTGCCAAATACTCGCCTAGTATTTGATGGCAAAGGCAGTTTAGATGCCATGACTATTCATAAACTAGAACTCAAATCCACCACGGGTATTTTTAACACAGTGGGGCAAATCGGCTGGAAAGACAAAACCACCTTTGACATTCAAGCAACGGCAGAAAATTTTAACCCCGCTATTATCATGCCCGACATGGCAGGAAATTTGTCATTAGACAGTCATTTTAAAGGGCAATTTGCCGATGAATTACAGCTTGATATTGCGATAAATAAACTAACTGGACAATTACGCGGTTATCCCGTCAGTGCCGATGGTAAATTATTATTAGTGGGCGAACAACTCACCGTCAATTCACTAAATCTCAACTCAGGACGTAATAAAATCGCTGTCAATGGCACACTAGGACAAGAACAAGCCAAGCTAAATCTGTCAATTGATACGCCCACATTAAATACGCTATGGCCTACGCTAGGCGGAAGCTTTAAAGCCCAAGGCAGCTTACAAGGCAAGTGGCAAAACCCAGCGGTAAAATTGCAAGCTAACGGACAGGGTTTAAAATTTGCTGAACACAGCGTTGAACAATTGAACATCAACATCGATTATGACCCTGCCAGCAATAAAACCTCGCAACTACACATTCTTGCCAACCGACTAAAAACAGGCACAACCCAAATCGCCAAACTGCTGATTGAAGGGCAAGGTTCGCTGGCACAACACAGCGTTAAAGCCGACATGGTGTCGCAATATGGCGATGTTTCGATTCCAAAGACGCAGGTTTATGGCAGTTAAAAAACGCGATGGCTATTCGCACCAATAAAAACAAACTAGGCATGGATGTTGTTGCCGATACAGGCCGTTTAGTTCAGCATAATGCCTCGCTATGTGTCCAAGGCGCGTATTTTGCAAACGGCGATTTTGCTGGACAATTGAAAATTACCGACCTCCCTAGTTCATTAGTTCAAGCCTACTTACCTGCCGATATAAAACTAATAACGGCATTGAATGCTGATGCCAATGTACAGCAAAAAAACGGCACATTATCAGGGCAATATCAATTCAACACCACACCGACCAGCCTAACAGTACAACAAAAACAACTGCACACAGGCGCGTCTTCCGTGTCGGGTAAACTCAACGGCACACAAGTGTCTGCTGACATTGATTTAGCCTTAATTGGACAAGACGCGGTGCGTGGGCAAGTGCAGTTGGATACTGGCAAAAGCCAAGCCTTATCTGGACAACTGTTTGCTTCTGTCGTTGAATTTGCCGCGTTAAAGCCCTTTGTACCGCAATTATCCGACTTAAAAGGACAACTCAAAGCCAATCTAAAATTGGCAGGGTTAATCACCAAACCCATCATTAATGGCGATATAGACCTAACTAATGGCATGGTAGCCGTTGCTGAATCTGACTTATCGATTCATGACATCAAATTACATGCGGAAGCGTTAGGCGGTGAAACTAATCGCATTCAACTACAAGGTTCACTTGCTCCCCGTTTAGATTCTAAAAAACCAGACGCTATAAAGCTAAATACGCAGGTAAACATTCATGCCGATGTCCAACAGCAAGCCAACAGCCTAACAGGCAATTATCAAATTGATGTGCCACCAACGACCATTAACTTACCGAATGCCAAACTGCCGTTAGGTGCGTCTTCCTTGTCTGGCAAGCTCGCCGCTAATCGACTATTTGCTGATTTAAAAATCGCCCTGCTCAAACAAGACTACTTAAGCGCGAAACTTGAACTCGCCATCGATGACAGCAAAGCCCTGTCAGGGCAAATCACCGCCTCAGTCCTTGAGTTTGCTGCCTTAAATCCATTAGTGCCGCAAGTATCAGGATTAAAAGGACAACTCAAAGCCAATTTAAGCTTAGCGGGAACAACCGAAGAACCTACCGCTAACGGCACAGTAAACTTTAGCTCAGGTGAAGTGAATATTTCCAACTTAGGGCTGCAACTCCGGCAGATTAATCTACAAGCGAAAACCTTAACTGCCACCGCTGATCGTATTGAAATCAATGGCTCAGCCAAATCTGGCGAAGGACAGCTTAAACTCAACGGTGAGCTTGGTTTACAAGCCGCCGCAGGTTTTCCTTTAGATATGATGATAACGGGCGAAAACTTTGAAGTCGCCAAACTACCCGAAGCAGAAATTGCAATCTCACCGCAGTTAAAAGTTGCTTTCGCTAAATCACAAGGCAAAGTTACGGGTAAACTCGCTATTCCCAAAGCTATTATTCAACTTAAACAAATTCCTGAAAGTGCGATTGCCGTCAGTAAAGATGAAGTCATTATTGATGAAACCAACGAACAAACTAAAAAACCCGTCGCCACTAATATTGATGCCAACATCGAT
>NQJH01000197.1 GCA_002256685.1 Methylococcaceae bacterium NSP1-2
GGTTAATAATTTATCGCCGTAAAAAATCGAGTTCGCCCCTGCTAAAAAGCATAACGCCTGCATTTCATCACTCATATTATTGCGACCTGCGGATAAACGCACGCGTGATTCTGGCATCATGATTCTAGCCACCGCAACGGTGCGAATAAAAATAATCGGATCTAAAGCTTCTGTTCCCATTAATGGCGTACCTTCCACTTGTACCAGCATATTAATCGGCACACTTTCAGGATGTTTCGGTAAATTAGCCAGTTCTTGCAATAATTTGGCGCGATCAACGTCCGTTTCGCCCATGCCCACAATACCACCACAACAGACATTAATACCTGCATCACGCACACGCGCCAGTGTATCTAATCGGTCTTGAATAATCCAAACCGCCGTCTTTTAAGCGCAGGGTTTGTTCATCGGTCAACATACCTAAAGTCACACAGGTTTCTAAGCCCATTGCTTTAACGCCTTGTACCATTTCCACCACGCGCTCAATGTCTTTGTCTTTGGGTTTACGCCACGCCGCACCCATACAAAAACGTGATGCACCTTGATTCTTAGCCGCTTGTGCCGCTTGCAATACTTTATCAATTGGCATTAATGCTTCGGGCGTTATATCACTGTCATAACGCGCACTTTGCGGACAGTAACCACAATCTTCCGAACAGGAACCCGTTTTTATACTCAGTAAACTACTGATTTGAATTTCGTTAGCATCAAAATGAGCGCGGTGTGTGCTTTGGGCTTTAAATAGCAAATCATTAAACGGTAATGCGTACAAGGCTTGTACTTCATCGAGTTGCCAATCATGGCGTATTGCAGGGTTTACTGACATCTGTGTTAATCTCCAACTTAAAAAGGATTAATGTATACGGATAAATCCGCACCTACTTATCAACCATGACTGATTAATATCGTGTACAACTGGCTTAATATTATACAGGATTACCTGCTACCGCCTACCTGCATTCTGTGTGCGAATACAGGATGGCAAGGCTTAGACCTGTGTTATTCGTGTTATACCCAATTAGCAAAAAATAGCCAATGTTGTTATCACTGTGCGCGACCACTGGAAATTCCCGCGCAACTATCGCCCTTGTGCGGCAACTGTTTGAGTCATCCTCCTGCGTTTGATACCACTTACGCGCCCTTTATTCATCATGGGGCAATGCGCCATTTAATTGCGGGGTTAAAGTTTAATGCGGACTATAAAAATGCGCGACTGTTAGGCGTGTTATTAGCAGAAGGATTAACACAAAACCCGCAACTGCCCGACTGCATTATGCCCGTACCGCTACACAAAGCGCGTTATCGTGAACGCGGTTTTAATCAATCGATTGAAATAGCCAGAACGGCAGGTAAAGCCTTACAAATTCCCGTTGATGTGTATTCCTGTATTCGTCACCGTGATACCCCGCACCAAACCCAACTCACCGCCAAACAACGGCGCAGTAATATGAAAAATGCGTTTTCCATTATTAAACCAATAACCACGCGACATATTGCCATTGTCGATGATGTCATGACCACAGGCTCAACCGTGCATGAACTGGCAGTGGTATTAAAAAAAGCAGGCGCGGCGCGGGTCGATGTGTGGATCTGTGCGAGGGCTAATTGAAGTTTGCTGTGCGCTGAGTACAAAAAATATTTTCTCATTCCCACGCGGGTAGTGAGGCTAGGCGGTACAGATGAAAAATGTTTTTTGCTATGTCTAAGCTTACTACGCTATGATTCATTTCAGTGTTTCTCTTTGCTCCATTGTTTTATGTTGAGTGCATTTATGACACCGTTTAGAGTGGAGAAGAGTCGATGTCATCATCCTAACGCACTTATATAGCATAAACAGTTCAAGATAAAATAACCGCCTACATAACCTTATAGCTTATTAATGATGAATAAAAAGCCTTTATCTCCCGCCCAACTCTATAAAGCCTGTAATCTTGAACAGTTTCAATTTAACAGCACCGCTGAGTTAGAAGACATTGATATTATGATTGGGCAGGAACGGGCTATCGAATCCCTGCGCTTTGGCATTCATATCGCTAAACACGGCTACAATATTTTTGCGTTAGCCCCTGCGGGTACGGGAAAATTAACCAGTATCAAACAATTAGCCGAACATGAAGCGTGTCATCATGCCGTGCTGTTTGATTGGTGTTATGTCAATAATTTTCAGGAAATCGCTAAACCAAAAACTATCGCGGTAGCGGCGGGTAAGGGTAAACTATTCCAACAGGATATGGAGCAGTTAATTGATGAATTGAGTGTGGCGATTCCTGCTGCCTTTGATGGCGATGAGTATCGACAACGCTCTGAGGAAATCGAGGATGAATATCGGCAACGGGAAGTCAATGAATTTAATAAGTTGCGCCAAAAGTCGGCGGCGGCGCATATTTTATTGACTGAAACGCCAACGGGTTATGCGTTTGCTCCAACCGATGAGCAAGACAATGTTATTAGCCCAGAACAATTTAATAAATTAGATGAAGCTCAACGCGAGAAAATTCAACAAGATATTGTCGATTTACATCAATATTTACAAAAATTATTAAAACAATTTCCCCAATGGCGTAAAGAAACACGGCGTAAATTACAGGCGTTAAATAAGGGAGTGGCAGAACTTGCGGTTAATCATTTGATTGAAACCTTAAAAACTAAATATGCACAACAAAGCGATATTTTGGCTTATTTAGTGGAGGTGAATCAGGATATTATTGAACACGTCAGTGACTTTATTCCCCATAAAGAACAAGCCCTGCCTTTTATTGGCTTGCCCCAACAGGCTGACCCGTTTAAACGCTATCGGGTTAATCTGCTGGTCGATTTTTCTGGGCAAAAATCCGCGCCAGTGATTTATGAGGATCATCCAAACTATGCCAACTTATTAGGTCGTGTAGAGCATCAGGCTTATATGGGGTCATTAATGACCGACTTTACCTTGATTAAAGCGGGCGCGTTTCATAAAGCCAATGGCGGTTATTTAATTCTCGATGCGCGAAAATTATTAACCCAGCCTTATGCGTGGGAATGTTTAAAACGCACGCTACAAACGGGTGAAATTAAAATTGAATCGCTGGAACACTCGCTCAGTTTAATCAGCTCGTCTTCCTTAGAACCAGAACCCATTCCGTTACAAATCAAAGTGATTTTATTCGGTGATCGGATTATTTATTATTTACTCAATTACTACGACCCTGAATTTCAAGATTTATTTAAAATTGCGGCTGATTTTGATGACAGTGTGCCGCGCTGTGAAGCGGATTATGACTATGCCCGTTTGTTGACCACCATTGCAAAACGGGAAAATTTAAGACCATTAACACCCAGTGCGGTGGCGCGGGTGATAGAACAAAGTGCTAGATTAACAGGTGATGCCGAAAAACTGTCCATGCACTTGCGTAGTATTAAAGATTTACTCACCGAAGCCGATTATTGGGCAGGCGATAATGGACATGAGTTAATCGCCATCGGCGATGTACAACAAGCGATAGACCACAAAATTCACCGCTTAGACCGCGTGCGAGCCAGATTGTATGAAACCATCCAACGTGGCACGCTGATGATAGAAACCGAGGGTAGCCAAATTGGTCAAATCAATGCTTTGTCCATTCTGCAATTGGGTGAGTTTAGTTTTGGTCAACCCTCGCGTATCACCGCTGTCACCCGTTTAGGCAATGGCAAAGTGGTGGATATTGAAAAAGAAACCGAACTAGGCGGGGCATTTCATTCCAAAGGCGTATTGATTTTATCCAGCTATATCGCTAGCCATTATGCGCGTAATCAACCGTTTTCCATGACTGCCAGTTTGGTCTTTGAGCAATCGTATAATCATGTTGAAGGCGATAGTGCTTCATTAGCCGAACTCTGTGTGATTCTGTCTTCATTGGCACAAGTCCCGTTGCGACAAGATTTAGCCATCACTGGCTCAGTTAATCAATTAGGTCGCGTGCAGGCAATCGGTGGAGTCAATGAAAAAATCGAAGGTTTTTTTGATATTTGCAAACAACGTGATTTAACGGGGACACAAGGGGTCATTATTCCCGCCAGTAATATCAATTACTTAATGTTGCGCTGGGATGTGGTTCATGCCGCTCAAAATGGGCAGTTTCATGTGTATGCAGTAGAAACAGTTGCTGAGGCTTTGGAATTGTTGACTGATTTAACAGTCGGTGAACTGAATGAACAAGGGCATTATCCAGCTGGCTCGTTTAATGCAAAAGTGGATACGCAATTAAGGCAGTTTACGGCAATGAATAAAGAGTTTTCGAGTAACAAAACCACTAATTAATCTGAATCCGAGCGGACATGAGGAGCAGTAGCGTCATCACAAAAAGCCCCGCATTCCGCAAACTCCATACAGGTTACTCGCTACAGCTATTGATTTCTCTGGAAGCATATGTAGCATTAAT
>NQJH01000198.1 GCA_002256685.1 Methylococcaceae bacterium NSP1-2
ATAAATGCCCAGTATTGGCTAGCTCTAGTGCCGCTTCCATTGTCTCTCTATCACGAATTTCGCCGATTAAAATAACATCAGGTGCTTCACGCAAGCTGGCTTTTAACGCTTTTGCATAAGAAGCGGTATCAACGCCAACTTCGCGTTGATTCATAATGGACATTATGTTGGGATGAGAAAATTCTACAGGATCTTCAATAGTTAGAATATGCCCTGCTGAATTCGCATTACGGTGATTTATCATCGCCGCTAAGGTGGTCGATTTTCCAGAACCGGTACTGCCCACCATTAGTAATAATCCCCGTTTTGCCATGATAAGCTCTAACAAAATTTCGGGAAGTCCTAATTCTTCGGCAGTAGGAATAACCGATGGAATCAGGCGCATCACTAACCCAACGGTTCTGCGTTGATAAAAGGCATTTGCCCGAAAACGCGCACTACCGTCAGGCATAGCGATGGCAAAATCTAAGTCTTTAGTGGATTGAAACTCGTCAATTTGCTCCTGAGTCATAATGCTCAGCGTCGCTGATTTTGTTAATTCAGGGGTTAATAGAAAGTCGTCTAATTTAACCACTTTGCCAAAAATTTTGGCTTTAACCGGCGAATCAACGGTTAAAAATAAATCCGAAGCATTCAGTTCAATTATTTTTTTCAAATACGGCATGATGTTCAAATCGCCAGCCGGTGCCTTACCTAATACTTCAATAGGTTTGTTGTCTTTGGTAAACTGGATTTCATCGCTAGTGCAGGGTCTAATTGTTAGCGATAAACCATTCTCTTCTACTTCGATACGAACGTTAAAATACTCGTTATCAGGCGTAACATAATCAATCGTCAGTTTACTCGAATTAATCAGGGTATTTTTTTGCTTTTCAGTGAGCAAACTGAAAGCAATCTGATCGGTCATCGCCTCAGTTAGCTCAGCTTTACCTAGTGGTTTTTTGTCGCCAGCTAAACATAGCATGATTGGTGAACCTACCTTCAAAGACAAGTTATCAGCCTTCTTTTCTAGCATTAATTTTAAATAAGGTTTTAAATCGATGGTGTTAACGGGCTTAGACATAATAAATGAGAAAATAACTGGTTGATAAAGTGGTTTTTAAAGAGGTACTTTAGCTTTTACGCTACAAGTATCTTATGTCTCTTCGTCATCGTTGCTCTCCAGTGTCAAAGAGCCTTGAGTTAATTCGCCCCCTTCAGCTAATTTGATTTGTAAACGTAATTCGTTAGTAGAGTCAGCATTTCTTAAGGCTTCTTCGTAACTTATTTTGCCTAAGTGGTACAAATCAAACAAGGCTTGATCGAAGGTCTGCATACCCAGTTCACGCGATTTTTTCATGATGGGTTTGATGCTTGATGCCTCGCCTTTGGCAATTAAATCTGAAATCAACGGGGTATTTAATAAAATTTCAATCGCCGCGCAACGTCCACCATCAACCGTTTTCACTAAACGTTGGGAAATAATGGCGCGTAAATTGACAGAAATATCTTGCATCAATTTTTGTTGCGTTTCGGTTGAGAAAAAACCCAATACGCGATCAATCGCCTGATTCGCATTATTAGCATGTAAAGTAGCCATTGCCAAATGCCCTGTTTGTGAAAATTCAAGTGCAAAATTCATGATTTCAGCATCACGAATTTCACCAAGCACAATCACATCGGGTGCTTGACGTAGCGTATTATGCAAAGCAATTTCCCAACCTTTAGTATCAACTCCAATTTCTCTTTGCATCATCACGCAATTTTTATGCGGATGGACGTACTCAATCGGATCTTCTATGGTAATAATATGACCGTAGCTGTTTTCATTACGGTAATCAATCATCGCCGCCATTGAAGTTGATTTACCCGAACCCGTGCCGCCTACCATGATGATTAAACCATTCTTAGCCAACATAATGTCTTTTAAAACGGAGGGTAAACCTAGTTTGTCAAAATTGGGTATTTCTGAAGCAATTACCCGCATCACCAAACCTTGATAACCCTGCTGTACAAAGGCATTGACGCGAAAACGACCTAAACCCTGTGGCGCAATCGCAAAATTACATTCTTGCGTTGATTCAAATTCTTTGAGCTGTTTATCATTCATAATGCACTGTGTCAGTGCCTTAGAATCATTGGGCGATAACACTTGTTTCATCACCGGAATCATTTTGCCTTTAATTTTTACCGCTGGTGGAAAATTTGCGGTAATAAATAAATCAGAACCTTCCTTTTCTAACATCAGTCTAAGTAGTTTAAGGATGAAGGACATCGCTTCATTTCTTTCCATTATCGTATCCGTTTACTTATTATGGTTTGAATGTGTGTAACGCATTATGGAGAATTTAGTCTTCACTGCCCTGCTCTAACTTAAACGCTGCATGTAAGGCTCTTACTGCAAGTTCCAAATATTTCTCATCAACAACCACCGAAATTTTAATTTCTGAGGTAGCAATCATACGAATATTAATGCCTTCGGCGGCAAGTGCTTGAAACATGGTGCTAGCAATACCCGCATGTGAACGCATACCGACACCGACAATAGACACTTTAACAATACTATCATCTGCTGTCACCTTTCTAGCACCTAAGGTGGCACACGTTTGTTCCAGTAAACTCTTAGCCCGTTGGTAATCATTACGATGCACGGTAAAAGTAAAATCCGTCGTTGCATCATCGGCAATATTTTGCACAATCATATCGACTTCAATATTCGCGTCAGCAATCGGTCCTAAGATTTTAAACGCTACGCCGGGTAAATCTGGCACGCCTGTGATAGTTAATTTCGCCTCATCGCGATTAAAAGCAATGCCAGAAATTAATGCACTTTCCATTTGTGATTCCTCGTAAGTGATGAGTGTGCCACACCCTTCTTTAAATGATGATAAGACTCGCAACGCAACATTATACTTGCCTGCAAATTCAACTGAGCGGATTTGTAAAACTTTTGAGCCTAAACTCGCCATTTCTAACATTTCTTCAAACGTAATTCGATCTAAGCGACGGGCTTTCGGTTCAACTCTGGGGTCAGTGGTATAAACACCATCAACATCGGTATAAATATGACATTCGTCCGCTTTTAATGCGGCGGCTAACGCCACAGCCGTCGTATCTGAACCGCCACGCCCTAAAGTAGTGATGTTACCTTGCTCATCAATCCCTTGAAAACCTGCTACCACCACGACTTTACCTGTGTTCAAATCGGCATGAATACGGTCATCATCAATTTTACGAATACGGGCTTTGGTATAACTACTATCAGTCAAAATTTTGACCTGACTACCTGTATAAGAACACGCCTCACAGCCCAATTCATGCAGAGCCATACTCAATAAGGCAACGGTCACTTGCTCGCCCGTAGAAATTAATACATCCAATTCCCGTTCAGTTGGATGTACCTGCATTTGTTTTGCCAAGCCAATTAAACGATTGGTTTCGCCGCTCATTGCCGACAAAACCACTACAATTTGATCGCCCAAGTCATGAGCTTTTTTTACTTTTTCAGCGACGGCTTTAATACGCTCGACATTACCGACCGATGTGCCGCCAAATTTATAGACATAAAGTGCCATTTTTAAACCTGTTGTGTGAAGAGTCTCTTCGAACTCGCTATGGTAAAAGGTTTTTGCCTTTTGATAAACCATTATAAACGCATAAGCGGGGGTTATCTGCGTAATAGACTGTCAGTACATTATCCAGTCATATGATGTGAAACAGAACACAGCCGCTTCATTTGGAATACTTAGACTGCTTTCCATAATTGCCATACTTAGTTAATGCGGGTGATTCTTCAGACGCATCATTTGATTCTTTGGGTACTTTCCAGCCGACAATCCTCCCTACGGGTTGCGGCTCGTCTGCTGTTGATTCTGGTGAAGCGGCGACTGGTTCGAGTTCTTGTTGACTAGTGGACGGAGCAGGAACAGGTTGGCTGGGGGTGTTATTAGCATTCGGTAAATCTTCAGGGCAATCTAAGCCCGGATAACATTTGCCATGAGCGACAGAGACTACCAATAATGACGTTAAGCCGATAACGATAGTTTTAAAATTAAGTGCAGTCATTGTGAACCTCAAAGTGTAATGACCAAATTCATGCCCGTTTCAGCGACTTGCTGAATATTATTATTGTTTGTTAAACCGATTTTATAACCTGCTAACATCACTTGCTCACGTTCTATCGGCGTACCGTGATGATCTGGGGAATTAAAATCAGTATCCCCT
>NQJH01000199.1 GCA_002256685.1 Methylococcaceae bacterium NSP1-2
CTACAGGTTGCTGATTCTGACGGCATGAATCCACAAACCATTGCCACTTCAAATGAACCGCTTATGTCACCTGCGTGGTCACCCGATGGTAAGCAAATGGCTTATGTCTCGTTTGAAAAGAAAAAAGCTGCCATTTATATACAGACCTTGGCAACCGGTGCGCGTACTCGTGTTGCTGAATTCCCCGGTATTAATGGTGCGCCCGCGTGGTCGCCAGATAGCACCCGCTTAGCATTAACGTTGTCTAAAGATGGTAGCCCTGATATTTATGTCTTAAATTTAACAACACACGCGCTGACTAAGATAACCAATAGTTCAGCGATTGATACTGAGCCAACATGGTCGCCCGATGGTAATAATATTGTCTTTACTTCAGGCAGAGGCGGCAAACCGCAGTTGTATATGGCATCTAGTCAAGGCGGCAATGAACAACGTTTGACCTTTACGGGTGATTATAATGCGCGTGCCAGTTTCTCACCCGACGGCAAATATTTAGCAATGGTGCATGGTAACGGCAATAACTACCGCATTGGGGTGATGGATATGGCGACACGAGCTATTAATGTTCTCACCTCAGGCCCTACCGATGAATCCCCTAGCTTTGCACCGAATGGCAGTATGATTTTGTATGCGTCCAAAAAAGGCGGGACAGGATTTTTATCGGCGGTGTCAATCGATGGTAAAATGCAGCAGAAATTAGTTTTTAATAGCGGTGAAGTTCGCGAACCCGCATGGTCACCATCGCCTTAATGGTTGAGTGACGGTCTCTTATTTTTGGAAATAGCAAATGAAATTAACTAAAACACTCGTGGTATTTATGATAAGTGCCAGTCTATTGTCCGCTTGTAGTGACGATAAAAAACCCATTAGTGCCACTGATGGCAGTCAAAATGCCGCTAATGGCATTAAAGATGCGTCTGCTTCGACTAGCGGTTTAAATAATGGCGCGGGTTTAAATGCTCAGGGAATGCCAAACGGTATGAATGCCGGCAATGCAGGTGATATGAGTGGCAGTGGCGAATACAATGATCCAAATAGCCCACAGGCTAAAGTTGTTTACTTTATGCTAGACAGCAGTGAAGTCCAGCCGGATTTTGTACCCGTGGTTATCGCACACGCGCAATATTTAGTCGCTAATCCAAGCATACACATTATTTTAGAAGGCAATAGTGATGAGCGTGGCTCGCGTGAATATAATGTTGCTTTAGGCGAACAGCGTGCTAGTTCAGTGGCTAATATGATGAAAGCGCACGGCGTTGCTGATAGTCAACTGCAAACCGTGAGTTATGGCGAAGAAAAACCAGCGGCAATGGGCAATGATGAATCGGCTTGGGAACAAAATCGCCGTGTTGAAATTGTTTATACGAGGTAAATAAATGAAAAGATATATTCCTCTGTTGTTATGTCTTTGTGGCTGCGCGTCAGCAGAGCCTGATTCACTGCCCCCTGTGATTGATAATTCATCTTATCCGACCTCTGCACCGCCAGCCAATGTTGCACCCGCACCTTCATCAAATGCTGTGTACGAATTGCTGGGGCGTTTAGATAAAATGCAAGCTGAAATGCAGCAATTGACCGGTAAAGTAGAAGAGCAGGGCAATCAAATTGCTGAGTTGAAAAAACAGCAAGCGACCATGTATTCTGATCTTGATGAGCGATTACGCGGCAGCCAAGCCAGTGCGCCTGCTGCTGCAACGCCGACAGAACCGCCCGCCGCCTCAAGCGCACCAGAGACAACCATTGCTGATGTACCCGCACCACCAGCTGTACCCGCTGAGCCTGAAGCGGCAGTCGCTAATGCACCAGCACCGGCACCTGCGCCAACACCAGCCCCCGCGCCTAAAGTTGAAGTAAAAGCCTCCGGCGATGAAAAACAAGCTTATCAAAAGGCTTACACCTCGCTTAGAAATGGCAAGACTGACCAATCGATAGAGCAGTTTAAAGCCTATTTAAGCCAGTATCCAACAGGCGGTTATGCGGATGTAACCTATTATTGGTTAGGTGAAGCCTATCGGGTTAAGCCAGATGTTGATTCAGCACGGCAAGCCTATAATACCGTTCTTGAAAAATATCCTAATAGCACCAAAGTAGCCGAAGCATTGCTAAAACTGGGTATCATTGAAGCCGATCAGAAAAATGCAGACAAAGCGCGTGAATATTTAACACGCGTTACGGCTGAATTTCCTAACACCCCTGCCGCCCATTCGGCAGAAAAGAAGCTAATGCAATTAAAGTAATGACCCATTCACTACGCATTACTGAAATTTTCTATTCGCTACAAGGTGAATCAAACACAGTGGGCTTGCCCACCGTATTTATTCGCCTGACAGGCTGCCCCTTACGCTGTGTGTATTGTGATACCGCTTATGCTTTTACAGGAGGCAAAAAAATACCGCTCACTGAAATTATTGCCGAAGTCGCACAATACGGTTGCAAATACGTTACTGTCACCGGCGGTGAGCCCTTGGCGCAACCTGCTTGTCTTGAATTAATGACCCAATTACTGGATAAAGGTCATATTGTTTCCCTAGAAACCAGTGGCGCACTAGACGTATCGGCGGTTGACCCGCGTGTCATTAAAGTTATGGACATAAAAACCCCCAGCTCAGGCGAAGTAGACAAAAACCTGTATGCAAATATTGACCATCTCACTGCCCACGATCAAATTAAATTTGTCATCGGTAACGATAAAGATTACCACTGGTCAAAGGCGACATTAACCGAATACGACCTGCTTAATCGTTGCGAAATTTTATTTTCACCCGTTATGGGACAGCAAAATCCAACCGAGCTTGCCGAAAAAATTCTCAGCGACAGACTGCCCGTGCGTTTTCAAATTCAACTTCATAAACTGCTTTGGAATGATGCCCAAGGTAAATAAATACTATGCAAAAAAAAGCCATTGTCCTTCTATCGGGAGGATTAGACTCCATTACCGTACTCGCACTTGCCAAACAGCAAGGTTTTAAATGTTACGCCTTAAGCTTTGATTATGGTCAACGACACAATGCCGAATTAATCGCCGCCGCCCAAATTGCCGTTGATTATCAAGTAGAAGACCATAAAATAATCAAACTAGGCTTAGGTTCAATAGGCGGATCAGCCTTAACAGACGAACACATTGCCGTGCCGCACACCTTGCAAACAGGCATACCCGTCACCTATGTACCTGCCAGAAACACCATATTCTTATCATTTGCCTTAGGCTGGGCAGAAGTGCTACACCTACATGACATTTTTATAGGTGTGAATGCCGTGGATTACTCAGGCTATCCCGATTGCCGACCTGAATTTATCGAAAGCTTTCAAAAATTAGCCAACCTAGCCACAAAAGCAGGAGTAGAAGGCACACATTTTTCCATTCATACCCCACTGATACACCTAAGCAAAGCAAAAATCATACAAACAGGTATCGCCCTAGGTGTTGATTACCAACGCACTGTCTCCTGTTACTCAGCTGATGAACAAGGACGCGCCTGCGGTGAATGTGATGCCTGCCGCCTAAGAAAAGCAGGGTTTATTGAAGCAAATATTCCAGATAACACACGTTATCAAAAATAAGTGTTGCATAATCCATTATAATCGTTATAATAGTCTTTCTTTGTTGGGTCGTTAGCTCAGCCGGTAGAGCACCGCACTTTTAATGCGATGGTCGCGCGTTCGAATCGCGCACGACCCACCACAAAGTTCCTCACATATTGTGAATAATCAACCAGCTTAATCGCTGGTTTTTTTATGCCTGCGATATTGTTGCGTGAGATTTACGCGACTTAGTTTCTCAACAGCATTTTTCAGTTCTTCGATTTCAGCTTTGCAATAATGATCAGTAATTCGCGAAGATTTATGCCCTAGCAAATCTTGCCGATTTTCAAAACTAACTCCTTCTGCTCGTAACCGTCTACCAAAGGGATGACGAAGGTCATGAACTCTGCATTGCCTCAAGTTTGCTCGTGTACGCGCTTTACATCAAGCATGTCCATTGATTCGTTGAACTGGCTTATCTTTAATTCATCATACTTGCCTCGTTGAAACTTTAACTTCCTTTCATCGTAAATTAAAGTAACACGTTGCGCTAAATAGCGTTTCGCTTCTTCGAAGGTACTTGTGCCAGTGCTTTCATAATAAGGAATAAAGCAAATTACAATAGTCTTGCATGAAAATGCAGGGCTTTTTTTATGTCTGTTATTTGTTTACGTCACACTACCGTGCATCAAATGAATGTGAGTAAAATAAGCGTGTCCTATCACCTTTCGGTATAAACGAGATAAGCAATAACACTATGACCCAAAACACCAACAATCTAGCGGCTTTCATTTGGTCGTTAGCAGATTTACTGCGCGGCGATTTCAAACAAAGCCAATACGGTCGCATCATTTTACCTTTCACCTTATTACGTCGCCTCGAAGGGGTTTTAGAAGACCGAAAAGAAGCCGTTCTGGCGCAGGTTGAAACAGTGCAAGCCATGAACCTGCCCGAAGAAGCACAAGAAAAATTATTGTTACGCGCTACGGGTGGCTTGTCATTTTTCAATACCTCCAAAATGGATTTATCCAAACTCGGTGAAAAAGATATTGCCGCCAATTTAGAATCGTATATTCAATGCTTTTCCAAAGATGCCCGCGAGATTTTTGAACATTTTAAATTTGTCGAATTTATCGGTCAGTTAAACGATGCCAATCTACTCTATAAAATCGTCCAGAAAGTTCGGCAAACCGATTTAAGCCCCAAGGCGATTTCCAATCATGAAATGGGTTTGGTTTTTGAGGAGTTAATTCGCCGCTTTGCTGAAAGTTCAAATGAAACCGCTGGTGAACACTTTACCCCGCGTGACATCGTGCGTTTAACCACGTCCTTGGTGTTTATGGAAGATGATGACGCGCTCACCAAAGACGGCATTATTCGCACCATTTATGATCCGACCGCAGGTACAGGTGGCTTTCTGTCATCGGGCATGGAATATGTGTTTGAGTTGAATCCGCAAGCCGTGATTCGCGCATTCGGACAAGAACTGAACCCCGAAAGTTACGCGATTTGCAAAGCCGATATGCTCATCAAAGGGCAAGAAGTCAAAAACATCAAACTCGGTAACACCTTATCAAACGACCAGCTTTATGCCGATAAATTCGATTATATGCTGTCCAATCCGCCGTTTGGTGTGGACTGGAAAAAGATTGAAGCCGACATTAAAGACGAACACACACTGAAAGGTTTTGATGGGCGTTTTGGTGCAGGCTTGCCGCGTGTGTCTGATGGTTCGTTGTTATTTTTGTTACACCTGATTAGTAAATGTCGCGACACGGCAGACGGTGGCGCACGCATTGGCATTATCTTAAACGGTTCACCCTTGTTCACTGGTGGTGCAGGTTCGGGCGAATCTGAAATTCGTCGTTATATTTTAGAAACCGATTTGTTAGAAGCCATTGTCGCGTTACCGACGGATATGTTTTACAACACAGGCATTTCCACCTACGTTTGGATTCTTTCAAATAAAAAAGCGCGTGAGCGCAAAGGCAAAGTTCAGCTCATTAACGCCGTAAACTTATGCGGCAAAATGCGCAAGTCCTTAGGTTCAAAACGCAACGAAATGGACGAAACCGACATTGCTATGGTCACTCGTGCTTTCGGTGATTTTACAGCCATTGAAGCGCGTGAACTTGATAAACCCGCTGAGCAAAAAAGCAATCGCGGTCGTCAATCTGCCAATCCTAAAGCGGAAGTCGTTAAAACTTTCGCCAGCAAAATTTTCAATACTTACGAATTCGGTTATCGG
>NQJH01000200.1 GCA_002256685.1 Methylococcaceae bacterium NSP1-2
CATTATTCGTCATCCGCTTGTTTGTATCACTATCTACACATGGCAGCTAAAAACTATCGTACTTATTTGCAAGGCGAAGAGGTGTGGCTGAAAAAATATTTTTATGTATTACGTCCATTATTAGCGTGTCGCTGGTTGGAGCGTGGTTTGGGTGCAGTGCCAACAGAGTTTGACCGCTTGGTGCAAAATACCGAATTATCGCCTGCTCTGCATGAGGCTATCGCTGGTTTACTGATAGAAAAACGCGGGGGCGGTGAGTTGCGAATAGGGTTACGCATACCCGAATTGAGTAATTTTATCGAAGCTGAGTTACAACGTTTTGAGAAAGCTGGCGCGACTCGGCAAAAACCTAACACTGATATGGCAGCTCTTAATCAACTATTTCAACAGGCACTACAGGAAGTTTGGCGTTATTAATCGTTTATACACTCCAATAGATTTAAACAGTCAAGGGTTATTCAGCTAGCGTTCAACTAACATGCTGTATTCTTAACCAATATTACGCATTTATTACACAAAAATAATATTTTTTAGTGCGCAATATTTCAGTTAAACACTTAAACCAGCAGGACTTAAAATGAGAACTTTACTAGCAGTGTTATTATTATTTACATCGACATTAGCGATGGCTGCTCAATGGCAGCAATATGATTCAAATAGCGATCAAGTGCAAGATGAGCTACGACAAAACCAAATAAAGATACAACAACAGCGTGACGCGCAGTATGAGATGGATAGGCGGCAGTATGAAAAGAATGCTGAATGGCAAAGACAAAAGGATGACAAAATACAGCAAGAGGCATGGGAAATTCAGAAACAACAGTACCAACAGTACCAACAAAGTAGACCTCCCAGTATTAAAAATGGGCAGTTGGTGTATTAACACTAGGTAGTCAATACTGCACTATATAAGTTGATTGAAGATATTAAAATTCTCAAACAACTCATAACCATAATCCTGTAGATAAATATAAGACAGTGATGACAGACAAGGAAATTAGAAATTATTTTTGCTAAAATTAATGCTACGTTACTGATGATGGGCATGGCTAGGCAATTATTATCTTAACTGCTACTATATCGGTCAGCTTCTATCAAATATTGATCGGTGCGACCCTCACATAATCCTCTGGCTTTTAGCAGAGAAGCTCATCTTTAACATAAGCGGTACCAATGGAGATTTGATTTATGGGTATTTCATTAAACAAAGGTGGAAATCTCAGTTTAACTAAAACTGATCCCACATTAAAAAATATAATTGTTGGTTTAGGTTGGGACGCAAGACCCACCGATGGTACAGATTTTGACCTTGATGCCAGTGCTTTTATGGTCAAAGAAGATGGCAAAGTCCGCTCTGACAGCGATTTTATTTTTTATAATCAAACCAAATCAACGTGTGGTTCTGTTGAACACACGGGCGATAATCGCACAGGTGCGGGCGAGGGTGATGATGAAGCACTGATTGTGCTACTTGATAAAGTGCCTACCGATATTCAACGCATCGTTTTTACCGTTACTATTCATGATGCAGAAAGCCGCAAACAAAATTTTGGACAAGTGTCTAATGCGTTTATTCGCGTAGTGAATAAAGACAGCAACAATGAAGTGGCGCGTTTCGATTTAAGTGAAGATGCGTCTATTGAAACAGCAATGGTTTTTGGTGAAATTTACAAACACGGCAGCGAGTGGAAATTCAAAGCCGTAGGGCAGGGCTACTCAGGTGGTTTAGCCGCTTTAGCACGACAATACGGTATTAATATCTAATTCTACATAACAAAAATATTCGGAGATTATTATGGCTATATCACTCAGTAAAGGCGGCAACGTAAACTTAAGCAAAGAAGCCCCAGGACTCAATAAAATCATCGTTGGTTTAGGCTGGGATGCCAGAGCCACAGACGGCGCAGCATTTGACTTAGATGCCAGCGCATTTTTAGTTAAACTCGATGGTAAAGTGCGTTCAGATAACGACTTTTGTTTTTACAATAACAAAGTCGTTGGTGATGGTTCAGTTCAACACATGGGCGACAATCTTACTGGCGCGGGTGAAGGCGATGATGAAACGGTTAAAGTGGAATTATCAAAAGTCCCTACCGATTTAGACAAAATCGTCTTCGCTGTCACGATTCACGATGCTGAAGCGCGTGGACAAAATTTCGGTCAAGTGTCACACGCGTATATTCGTATTATCAACGAAGAAGGCGGCGTAGAAATTGCTCGTTATGACCTCAGTGAAGACGCATCCACTGAAACAGCGATGATTTTCGGTGAAATTTATCGTGTGGGTGCCGATTGGAAATTTAAAGCAGTTGGTCAAGGTTTTGCTGGCGGCTTAGGTCCTTTAGCAACTTCTTTTGGTGTCAGCGTTTAAGCAGCAGCATACTCGCTAATGAACATTCTCAAAGGACAGCGTGTTGCGTTGATTTCCTTGTTCGAAAGCCCTGCACAAGCCGATTTTTTTCAAATCGGCTTGCTGCTTCGGTTTAGACAGTCAGCAAAAACTGTCTGACGATGCCTACATGACGTTTTTCAATCAGCCAAAAACCCCTTGTGGTGCAGTTGAGCTATCAACGCCAGCCGGTGACACACTGGGTTTTTCCTGCCAGTTAGCCAAACTTCCAGCAAAGATAGATCGGCTCGTTTTTACCGCTGCAATTGATGGCACAACGTCAATGGGGCAAATACAAAACGGTCATTTACGTTTTCTGGTTGCTAATCGAGAAGTTGCCCGTTTTGCTTTTTCTGGCGCGAATTTTCAAGATGAAAAAGCCGTGATGCTGGGCGAACTTTACCGCAAAGATGGAGCATGGCGATTTTCTGCGGTTGGGCAAGGTTTTAACGGTGGCATGGCGGCTCTGGTTAAACATTTTGGCGGTGAAGTTGCCGAAGAAATGCCGTTACCAACTAACGCCAAACTGTCACTAGAAAAAAAATTCGCCTCTGCGCCTAAACTGATTAATCTTGCTAAAAAAGCCACTGTCTCATTAGAAAAATATCAGTTAAACGACACTGTTGCGCGAGTGGGTTTAGTGCTGGATGCCTCTGGTTCTATGATGTCTCAATACAGAACAGGCAAAGTACAAGAAGTAATTGAACGATTATTACCGTTGGCAGTTCATTTTGATGATGACGCTGCGTTAGACGTTTGGGCATTTTCTAGTAACACCATAGCATTGCCACCTGCTACGCTGAATAATTACGCTGATTTTATTAATACCACCGAAGGCGGTTGGCGTAACTGGGGCATGATGAGCATTAACAACGAGCCTAAAGTTATTAAACAAGTCATCGAACTTTACCAACAAACACAATTACCTGTGTTGGTGATTTTTATCAGTGATGGCGGGGTTAGTCGTAATAAAGAAATAAAAGATTTATTAACAGGTGCTGCTTGCTTGCCGATTTTTTGGCAGTTTGTCGGTATTGGTGGACGTAATTACGGCGTATTAGAACAACTCGATACGATGGCAGGTCGTGTCGTCGATAACTGCGGTTTTTTCGCGTTGGATGATCTAAATAGCGTCAGTGAACAAGAGTTGTATGACCGATTACTGAGTGAATTTCCACTCTGGCTGAAAGCAGCTAAAAACAAACACATTATCTAGTCACATAAAAATAGGAAGACTATTATGGCTCTTAATTTAGAAAAAGGACAAAAAATATCCTTGTCCAAAGAAGCAGGCGGCACTTTAACTAAAGTCACAATGGGCTTAGGTTGGGATGCGGTAAAAAAAGGCGGTATGTTAGGTGGTTTGTTTAGTACAGGCGGCGGCTCTGTTGACTTAGATGCGTCTTGTGTCCTGTTCGATGAAAATAATAAAATCATTGATACCGTCTGGTTTCGACAACTAAAAAGTAAAGACGGTAGTATCGTTCACACAGGCGATAATCTAACAGGCGAAGGTGAAGGCGATGATGAACAAATTAATGTTGATTTAAGCAAAGTACCTGCCAACGTAAAAGCCTTAATCTTTACCGTTAATTCGTTTACTGGACAAACCTTCGATTCTATTGAAAGTGCGTATTGCCGCATGGTGGACAGTAGCAATAACAAAGAAATTGCCCGTTATACCCTGAGCGGTAAAGGTTCACACAGTGCGCAAATTATGGCAAAACTCTATCGTCATAACGATGAATGGAAAATGCACGCCATTGGTGAAAATGGTTTTGGTCGCACCATCGAAGCGTTACTGCCGCAAATTATCACGCATTTATAAAAGTACTAATGAGAATTTGGTTTAATAAAACATTTTCCACCATACAAGCGGTATTAAAAAATCTTCGCCAGTGTGTTCCCGCTGGCGAAGTTACTTTAGTTTGTACGCACACCCACGACAATGCCTCTGCTTTCTTAGCCGCCGATGAACATTATCTTGAACCTGTCGATTTAATAGGCGAAGACTACATTCAATGGTGTATAGAATTTTGTCGTAACCACAAAATTGACATCTTTTGGGTCGGTAAAGACGCGGCATTAGCCAGTGAACATCACGCATTATTTGAGGCGGTTGGTACAAAAGTGTTATCAGTTGCCGACTATGACACACTGACATTATTGCATGACAAGGCGTGTTTCTACACCGAATTACCTTCCGATGTTGCCCAAGTTATGGACTTTGTTGCGGTGAATCATAGGGATGAATTCGACAGCGCAGTAGAAGAATTATCAGCCAAACATGAAAAGTTGTGTGTTAAACCTGCGGTATCTGTGTTCGGTTTAGGTTTTCGTATTTTAGATACCCAACGTGATAGCATCACTCAAATTCTGAGCGGTGTGGAATATCAAATACCGCTACAAGAATTACGCCAAGGTATGCTCAACACCCCACAATTCGACACGCTGTTAGTCATGGAACATCTCAATGGACATGAATGGAGCGTAGATTGTGCAGGGCGACACGGTGAATTATTATGCGCCGTACAACGGAAAAAATCCCTGTTAGCAGGACACGGGCAACTCATCGACAACCACCCTGATATTCAAGGCATGGTCGAACGCTTAACCGCGCATTACCGTTTAAACGGCATCTTCAATATTCAGTTTAAAGAAGGTGTACACGGTGTGCGCTTATTAGAAATTAATCCACGCCCATCAGGTGGTTTCGGTATGGCGTGTTTATCGGGTGCGAATTTAGCAGTCATGGCGTTGCAAGCGTTTAAGGGTGAGTCAGTTTCACCCGCAGTTATTCACTATAATCGTAGAGTCACTGAGATTGCTACACCCGTTATCTTGCATGATTGAAGTCACTTGAACACTCGTTCCCACGCGCTGCGTGGGAATGACTTTGCACCGCGCTACGGTGCGAAACGCGGAGCTTCTCTACAAACCAACAACAATCTCAGCGAAAACTCATGCCTCTCAGTAAAATAAATTCCTTCGTTTATAGCTACATTCGCTTCATTGAAATGCTGGGTGTAATGATGCGAATTTTTAGCTTTTCACTGGTTAGCTGGATGGGCGCTGATAGTCCATTTTTGTTTGTCTGGGCGTTTAATACCGCCGATGCGGTGATACTTTCTTGGTGTGCCATACTCAAAAAAGACAGTGCTTATACCTTGCTAAATGTTTTTTGGGTGCTGGTTGGAATCGTTGGAATGCTGAGAGCCAGTTCACTTTCATTTCTTGCTATTAAAGCCGCTGTATTACAGTGGCTGGCACACACTACGAATCTTTTAACATGAAAAAATTAGTCACTATTCAATTAGAGACAGGCACACTACAACTCAAACTTGAAGCAGGACGTGTGCCACTGAATCGTTTGTTAGGTTTTGCCGCTCGCGTCAGTAGCAAACGTAAGTTTTTATTAGTCAGTAAAGTCTTAGGTAAACATTACCCTGTGACCCCAAAAATGATGAGCTGGTCTTATCGGGCATTAGCACGAACCGTGTTAAACAGCGGGGCAGGGGATAGTTCATTATGGATAGGCATGGCAGAAACCGCAACGGGTTTGGGTTATGGCGTATTTGAAGCCGCTCACCGTGAAGGCTTACAAAATGCCTTATTCATGCAAACCACCCGTTATCATTTAGCCGATGTTGACCGTTTAGAATTTGAAGAAGCCCACAGTCATGCGACTGACTTTTTTCTGTATTATCCAACTGACCCCGCACATAAACAGCGATTTTTAACAGCCGATACGCTGGTATTAATCGATGATGAAATCAGTACGGGCAAAACTTTTTTACGGCTGATTCAAGCCTATCAAAAAGTCAACACTGCCTTGCGTAAAGTGTTTATCGTTAGTTTGGTCAATTTTGCTCATCCCGATGACCGCCGTTATTTAGAAACCGAATCAGGCGTTGCTGTTGAGTGGGTTTGTTTTCGACAAGGGTTATTGAGTTTTGAAGACAGCTATAACGCTGCGATTGATGCTATTAGCGTCAATGCTTCCAGCAATAACGCGTGTAAAAAACACCTGTTAGCGTGGCAAGGACGGTTAGGGATTACCGAACCTGTCGCTTTACAAGCCGACCCAAGTCCGCATTTTAAAACTACCGAGGAAGATAACCGCCCGATTT
>NQJH01000201.1 GCA_002256685.1 Methylococcaceae bacterium NSP1-2
ATCAGCTTTTTCGGTAGGGTCAATAAAACGGGCAAAGCCTCCGTTTCTATTCGCCATTTCTTCTAATAAAAACCGATTCACCGACGTACCAACACCTAGCGCGAACACTCTCGCTGTGCCTATTTTCTCGGCAATTTGTTTAAGCACTTCGGATTCATTGCCGATATAACCGTCGGTTAGAAATATCACCATGCGCAACGTGTTCTCTTTGGCGGGCTTACCGAACGCTTGTTGTATTGACGTAGTCACTTCCGTACCACCATCGGCAGTCAGTCCTTCTACATAACGCAAGCTTTGTTTAATATTTTCAGGGGTAGCGGCAACAGGTTCAGCGGTAAATTCTTCGGCATTATTACTAAAACGAATAATGCGAAAATAATCATTCGGATGCAGATTATGCAGGGCGTGTAGCATAAATTGCTTACTGGCTTCTATCGGTTCGCCGCTCATAGAGCCAGAGGTATCTAACACAAACACCATTTCTCGCGCAGCAATGTCTTTAACAGCGGGTAGGGCGGGTGGCTCTAATTGAAGGCTAAAAAAACCGCCGCGTTCATCTTGATGGGCTAATAAACCCGCTTGGGTTTTAGTACCACTTAAACGGTAACGCAACACAAAATCTTTGTTATCGATGGTTTTGCCATCGGCTAAATGAATCATCCGTTGGGTAGACGATACTTTTTCTTCACGAATAGAGTGAGTTTTACTGCTAAGTTCAGCAATCGGTAAACCTGCATCCAAATCAACGGTGATAGAAACGCGGTCTTTATCAATAATTGCTGGGCTGTTTAATTCGGCAACTTCTGGATAAGCGGGTAGTTTTTCCACTTCCCATTGCCCTAGTTTAGTTTTGCTGTTCACTTCAGCGACAGGTGTTGGCGGCACACCCGCACCCGCAGGTTGATAACGCGGACCAACAATGAGCGGTAACACCAATTCATATTGCCCATCGACTTTAGGCAAGGTTTGAATATAGGTTAGCGTCACCTGCACAGGAAGATTAGGCATTAAATTAGCAATATCTTGCGTGAACATATTCGGACGATTCTCTGTTAGTAATGACGCGGCTTTACCTTGTTGTTTCGCCTGTTCAAAAGTGGCTTTGGCTTCTTCGATACGTTTAATTTTTGCTTGCACGCGCTCATCACCGACTTCCATCACCATTTCATGCACAGCGGCATTTTGATTGAGTGGAAACAAATACGTTGCGTGTAAGGCTTTATCGCTAGGATTGGTAAAGGTTTGTTTGACGGTCACCGTGACTAAATCACCTTTCACTTTGGCAAGCATCTCCGTTTTTAGTAGCGGAAAGTTTATTTTCTTACCATCAGCGGCGATGGCTTCAATCGTACCGCCGATGTCCTGAGTCGCACTAGCGGAACAGGTCAACAGCAACAACATGAGACCAGCGGTGTATTTAATAAGATTTAACATGACGATTCTCCTGAAAGTTTAAATCTAAGGCGGCAAACAGGGCGTTATCCCAGTCGGATGCTTTAGAGTCGGGGGTATAAAGTGGGGTAATACGTTGTAAGGCATACCAAGTGCTGTGCGGTTGTTGCAACCAACGCCACACCACCTCAGACACATTGGTCGTAAACTGCCCTTGTTCAGAATAAAAACTGACCGCAACCCGCCACTGTGAGCCATCTTTGGCAGTCGCGATATAAATAGCGGTAGGTAACGGTTGATAGTGAACACCTTGATACTGCACTTCAAAACCCAGACCGCGCAGACAATCATCGGGCGTGTGCAAATGCCGTAAGGGAGAATTGGTGCGAATTAATAGCACGCTACTGTCGCCATAGCGTGTTTTGATTGCCGTGCCGCCGTATTGAGTGAAGTAGTTTTGTTCTTGTTGGCTGAGTGCTACGGTTTGTCCGTATTGTCCATTTAGATAGATGGGTAAATTTAAAGCGGTGTTTGTGTCGGAAACATCCAACGGTTGACGGGGTAAGGAGATAATGACGGCGGCGAGTATGACAAAGCCGAAAGCGACCAACTTATCATTCCCACGCGCCAGATAAGGGCGGAGTAAAATAGCTTTAGCTGTTTTTACTTCAATAGCTAAAGCTATTGGACTCCTGTCACCACCAGAGGATACACGCCGACCACTCAACCAAGCCAACGGCAACGCCGCCACCAGCAAACAAAACAGCCCAATCAAATCATGATAAGGCTGTGCCATCACATCAATGCCACCGATTTTTTCAGGATAGGCGATAAACGTCGCCAAAAAACTAATGCGAATCACATTAGCCAACAACGCACTCGCCAGCGTCACCAAGCCGATTAACAACCCTCTTAATAAGCTGGGTCTAAATACACACATCAAAGTCGCATACAACAGACACAACAACGTGATACTACGCACGCCAGAACAAGGCAAATCCACCAACACATCACGCCCTGCCAATAAAATTCGTATTCCTGCACACTGCACCGAGTCAAACAGCCCTTGCAACAACAAACACGCGCCATCCGCTGATAAATGTTGCAGCCAAAAACCAATCAGCCGTTGCAAAATTCGCTCTATCGGCAATGAAAACGCAAACAACACTGCCAACCAACCCGCTGACAACGCGTTTTTTCTATCGCCCACGTTAACTAATAAACCAATCGCATACACATCGACCGCTAACGCCACTGCCCCCAATACATTCACCGCAAAAATCTGTCCGATGCCGCGTATGAAAGCCGTGCCTAACAATAAAATAATCGCTCGTTTATGCGTGTTGTGATGAATAACTTGTTTAGCACTGCACACACTCCAAACAAATAACCCCGCGCACAGCAAAAACACCCAGCCGCCTTGTGAATCCTGCGCAGGATCAAGCCAACTGTTGACCAGCCAAGCAATGGGGTCGATAGCCATCAATAGCATTCCTAGTCCAACCAATAACTGGTAAACAGAAAGCTGAGGCGAATGTGATTTAAGGTGAGTGTCCATGTCTTTAGTGTGACTGGACAATGTGCAGGGCAAATGGTGAGGCTAAGGATTTTTTATGGAGTTTTTGTGCAGATAGCAACGGCGTACAAACCTAGGTTTGTATTTCATTCACGCTGGCGCGTTATACTGTTTATAGGTCTGGTCTATATCAACTCGCATCAGTAAACCTTTTCTATTGTTCATTTTTCATTAGTCCGTTTTAAGGTTGAAACCACCATAGGTTAGATTACCGCTTTTTGATAATCGAAGAACCATGCGGTTAGACGATAGAAGCCTGCAATGCTACACTAACCGCCACTTTTAAAACACGGGACTCAACACTATGGCACAAGATTCACAGCACTTAATCTGGATAGATTTAGAAATGACGGGGCTTAATCCCGACACTGATCTGATTATTGAAATTGCAACCATCATCACTGATAAAGACTTAAATATTCTGGCACAAGGTCCAGTTATTGCGGTGCATCAATCCGATGCAGCACTGGCGGCGATGGATGATTGGAATCAATTGCATCATGGGCAATCGGGCTTGATTGACCGCGTTAAGGCTTCAACGATTGATGATGCTGAGGCTGAACGTTTAACAATTGAATTTCTTAAACAATGGGTGCCTGCTAATACGTCACCGATTTGCGGTAATAGCATTGGGCAGGATCGGCGTTTTTTAGTGCGCTATATGCCTGAGTTGGAAGCCTATTTTCATTATCGTAATATTGATGTGTCTACACTGAAAGAACTTGCCGCCCGTTGGGCTCCTGCGTTAAAAGATGGCTTTAAAAAAGAAACTAAGCATCAAGCCTTAGACGACATTATTGAATCCATTGAAGAACTGCGTTATTACCGCGAACATTTTATTAAATTCTAAGCATGAATCAGTTGATTGTGGTCGCACTGGGCGGCGCGTGTGGCGCGATAACGCGCTTTTTAGTGTCGTCTGGATTGTATCAATGGTTAGGGCGTGACTTTCCTTACGGCACGTTGGTCGTTAATGTCGTAGGTTCGTTTTTAATGGGTTTGTTGACGGAAGCACTGATTCTGCACCGCATCAGCATTGGCATGGAGTATAGAGCTGCTATTCTAATCGGTTTTATTGGCGCGTTTACCACTTTTTCTACCTTTTCTTTAGAAACCTTTTATTTGCTAGAGCAGGGCAGTTTAAGCAAAGCGGTATTAAATATCGCGGTCAGCGTAGGCGGTTGTTTATTTGCGGTTTGGCTAGGTTTATTGTGTTGCATAAAGTCGCTCTACCTATGGAACATCGCGCTGCAATGATGGTAATTATGCTGGGTGGTTATTTAACACTATCAGGTTTATATATCATTTTATTTTTGATAGAACAAGGTTATTCATTTGATAGTCATTTGAATGCGATGCTAGGCGTTTTTGTCGGAAATGGCTTGTTGTGTATGTTTGTAATTTGGTTGGGATTGGTGGTAGGCAAGCAGATATGAGCTCAAAAGTAGTTTCCCATAACGTTAAGCTATAAAATGTTTTTGCTCTATTTGTGTTATTAATGCTACTATTGGTTGCAGTGAAAGTTTGAGCCAGCTTCAATTTTGAGGTTGGGATTTGTAAAGCCAGTTAAGTGGCGATTTTTTAAGAATAGAGTGATATATGTCAGATCAAGTTGTAGGTACCGTTAAGTGGTTCAATGATGAAAAAGGTTTCGGATTTATTGAGCAAGAGGGTGGTAAAGATGTTTTTGTTCATCACAGTGCAATTAACGGTACTGGCCGCAAAACCTTGAGAGAAGGTCAAACAGTTACTATGCAAGTAACTCAAGGCGCAAAAGGTCCGCAAGCAGAAAATGTAACTGTAACTGCGTAACAGGCTCATAATAAAAAAAAAGCCCAAAAGCCGATCGGCTTTTGGGCTTTTTTTATGGTCAGTTTTTTGTTTTAAGCGCAAAACGATTCAATCTGCGCTAAGATTCCGTGCGTATCCAAGTTACACAAAGCCAACAATTCCTCGCGTGTGCCTTGTTCGACAAAGCTATCCGGCAGACCGATAGCTAACACGGGCATTAAAATCCGTTGGGCTTGTAAAAAATCATTGACCCCGCTACCTGCACCGCC
>NQJH01000202.1:0-1180 GCA_002256685.1 Methylococcaceae bacterium NSP1-2
TGTTTTTGGCTGACCAGTTATTTAGAGACTATGATTTTACGCGCTTGTTGGTACGGTACAACGGTCGCAACCCGCTCATATAACTGCAAAAAAGTCATTGCTCAGTATTTGCGTGAAACGGCGGATAATCTCAGTGGTTTGGATTTTAAATTGCAGGATTTTGGGGCGCGTGGCGTGTCGTCACAAGAATCGGCGGCGATTTCAGGTTTGGCGCATTTGGTAAATTTTAAAGGTACGGATACCTTGGCGGCGGTGTTGGCAGCGAAGCGTTATTATAATGAAACCAATATGCCCGCGTTTTCGATTCCAGCGGCGGAACATTCCACGATTACCTCATGGGGACGCGATTTAGAGAAAGAAGCCTATCGCAATATGCTGACGCAGTTTTTAGGCAAAGATAAGCTGGTGGCGGTGGTGAGCGATTCTTACAATCTGTGGAATGCGTTGGAAATGTGGGGGACGGAATTTAAGGACACCATTGAAAACTCACAAGGTACGTTAGTGATTCGCCCAGACAGCGGCGAACCTGTGGAGATTGTGTTAAAAACCATGCAAAAATTGGAAGCCTTATTTGGTTGTTCACTGAATTCTAAAGGCTACAAGCTATTGCCGCCTTGTGTTCGTGTGATTCAAGGTGATGGCGTGACCATTACTAGCATAGCGGAGATTTTACGCACGCTGAAAGAAGCGGGATATAGCGCGGATAATCTGGCATTTGGTATGGGTGCGGGTTTGTTGCAAAAATTAGACCGCGATACGCTGAAATTTGCGATGAAAGCGTCGGCGGTACAGGTGAATGGCGAGTGGCATGATGTCTATAAAGACCCAATTACTGATCACGGTAAACAATCTAAACGCGGACGTTTAGCGTTAATTCGTAATGGTGCAGGGCGTTTACAAACCATTGCCATTGACGATATAGGCACTCATGCAAATCTGTTGCGCCCTGTGTTTCATAACGGCAAGTTATTGATTGATGATACCTTGACGCAAATTAGAGAACGGGCGGTTATTTAAATTTTAATCCGTGGTGAATGGCTGGGATGGTGATAGAGTCGCCCTTCCATTGCTTTTAGTTTTAAATGTGAACTACCCGCAAACTAGTGGAAAGTAACGCTTGTGTAATAAATAAGTAGCGTTTTAGCGTTATTTATGGTTTCCAACTGGGTTTATGCCGCTG
>NQJH01000202.1:1195-6638 GCA_002256685.1 Methylococcaceae bacterium NSP1-2
AAGTCTGGGATTCTGAAACTGAGCCTGCTCTAGCGTCTGAAGGGACTGTGTGGAAAAAACTAAGCAAGGAAGAACAAGCGACTACAAAGTCTTTAGGCTATGATGAAAAATCGTGGAATAAAGAATAGTTAAATGCCCCTCCCCTGTACATGACAGAAAGAGGGCATAATATTCTAATAGCCTATCCTCATTGTTTCCACGCGATATTTTCTGGAGTCAGACGTATATATAGCATAGGTGCGAATTCATTCGCACTGTGCGGATAAATCCGTACCTACCTCATTTTATTGTGCTTTAGTCATAGACTTTAGCGGTGATAAGGATGATTATGAAGGATACTCCATGCGCGATAAAGCTGTTCAGCCACCACAATACGCACTAGAGGATGAGGAAAAGTTAGTTTTGACAAGCTCCATGACTCACGCGCCAGCGGCTTGACTTCATCGGCTAAACCTTCAGGGCCGCCGATTAATAAAGAAACCGATTGCCCCCCTTCTAGCCAACGTTGCATTGCCCCTGCTAATTCGGGTGTTGTCCACGGTTTGCCGGGTATATCTAAGGTCACGACATGGGTATTTTGTGGTATCGCCGCTATCATACGTTCGCCTTCTTCTTTAACGATACGCACAATATCACTATTTTTGCCGCGTTTACCTGCGGGAATTTCTTTAAGCACCAGTTCACATTCACGCGGTAAACGCTTAGCATATTCATCGTAACCTTGTTGTACCCAGCTGGGCATACGGTTTCCTACGGAAATTAAATGAATTTGCATAAATCAATTATTTTAACGGACGACCTTTAGCATCTTTATTAATGTTTCCCGTAAAGAGTAACACGGCTTCTACAAATCCCCAGAGTGCGCCATAACCAACGGTGAGTGCGGTGAGAGCCAATTGTGCTATACCCAGTTTATAAAATCCTAAATAAAATCGGTGTGCGCCTGTAAAACCTAAAAATAGGGCTAGTGCGGAAGCAACGTATTTATATTTAACGGCTTTGGGTGGTTGTAAGTAAGCACCCACTAATTTAATTGTGTGTGCCGTGGTGTTATCAACAGCAACATCAAAATCAACATCGTCTCCCTGATCTGGTGGTACGTCAGCCACCCAGCCTTGCAAATCAAATGCAAAAAATTTGTCTTCACTTTTTATTACCCCAGATTGTGTTTTAGGGTCGTAACTTTCAATATGTCCAATCATCTATATGTGCCTTGTGTTATTTTGTATTTGTTCAATTATCTTGTAAACGGACAGCCAGTACATCGCACGGTGCATAATGCAAAACACCGTTAGCGGTCGAACCGAGTAATAATGCCAAACCATGCCGACCATGTGAGCCAACAACAATTAAATCTACGCCATTTTCTTGGGCAACGCGGATTATTTCGGTTTTAGGGCTGCCCATCTCTAGCCATTGACAGTCTGTGGTAACCGCTAGTTTTTGAGCAAGTTCAGCTAATCTTTTTCTCGCGCCTTCCATCAATTCGGCGGTTAAATCCAGATTAAAAGGAATATCTGCACCATAACCGGCATCGGTAATCGGCAAACTGTCCACCACATGGATGATACTAAGTTTTGCCTGATAGCGATCAGCTAGTTCTTTGGCGCGATTAATGACAGTTTCACATTGTTCAAAAAAATCCACTGCCAGTAGTATGTGTTTATAGTGTTCCATGAGTTTTCCTATTTAACGAGAGCATCAGGAAATAATTAAAGCGGTTACCTGATAAGAGACCACTAAGTATAAAAATGCCAGACCCAAACTAAAACTAAAGCTTTGTTCCAGCGCGTTGCGCATAATATGCCCAGTAATCAGCCAATGCCAGACAATTAAAGTCATCATCACCAAAAAGGCTAATAATCCACCTTGATTAACTGCCATCGTAGCGATGGTCGGTAGCGCGAATAAATCAAGCAGTGCATCCGTACCGAGTAAAGCCGTCGTCGTTTGATAAAATCGCCCCAGCTTGCCACTAAAAAATAAGCAAATCCAGCTAAATCCGCCCATGAGCAGAAGTCCAACGGCGGCTTTCAATAGCGCACTAAACCAGTTGACGCTCATATTCATCAGCAAAAAATTAATGATGACATTGATAATAGCCAATACTTTCAATAAATTGATCGAAAAGGGTAAATCCTGCGGTGTTTTTTTAAGCAGGCAGATGTCAAATAGCAATTTTATCAGATCAAACATGATTTTTTACGCGCAGTAAGGTTTAAAGGTTGATATAAATCAGTACGCTAATTAAGTACTGGTATTTTCGCTATCATCATAAACTGACTGGTAGCAAGCCTCCAAGTTCTTAATGAGAGAGGCGTAAAAATAAAGGGCTGGGTTATAATACGCGCTGTCGCTGATTTTGCTCGTCATTGGTGCGGGAGAGTGAGCAAGGTCAAAGTAGTAGTGACTTTGTCATTGTTTGAATTATCAAACATTCGCTAGTATCTGTTTTTTCGTAAAATAACCTAAAGTAAAAATGTTATGAGTATATTAAATTTGATAATGCGGTTTTTATTAAGTCTTGTCTTGATTATATCTGTTACTGGCTGTGCGGGGACTAAAGTATCTGAAAGCACAGGGGAATTTTTTGATGATTCATTTGTGACTACAAAAGTTAAGTCTGCCTTTTTGGGTGATTCCAGACTCAAAATGTTGGACATTACCGTCACTACCTTCAAAGGCGCGGTTCAACTCAGCGGTTTTGTTGACTCTAAAGCGGTTGCCGATAGAGCTGTGCAGGTAGCAAGAACCGTTAAAGGGGTCAAAGTAGTCAACAATAGTTTAGTGGTAAAATGATTAACCAGTGTTACGAACGGATCTACTCAATCCGTTCGAGCGCGGTGCTACCCAACCTTATAAAAACTGGTAGAAGTAAAAATCTGAGTGATTGCATGATAAAGGAGTCAAAAAACATGTTTTTTGATTCCACACAATTCGTCATTACGTCATTATCAAATTTACTACTACCCAAAAACTTAGTCAGTAAATGCGCCTGCAACCCTTCAGTTTTGTCACTTATTTCCAGTAAAGCCAATGGCTAACAGCTCCCTTTTTACCCTCACACTTCCGCAAATAAAAAACCAAACGATTCTTTGGACGGGCTTAACTGGCTGCACTAATGCGTTAGCCTTAGCCACTGCCATTGAACAGGAAAATCGTTTGTTTGTCATTGTCACGCCCGACAATCACACCGCGCTACAGTTGATACAGGAACTCACGTTCTTTTTGCAGAATAAACACCCAATACTGCATTTTCCTGACTGGGAAACCTTACCTTATGATGTATTTTCACCGCTGCCTGAAATTACCTCAGAACGCATAAAAACTTTGGCATTATTGCCAGCCGTTAAACGCGGCGCGTTAGTGGTGTCAGTCAACACCCTAATGCACAAACTCGCGCCCAGAGAACATGTATTAGCCAACAGTTTTGCGATTAAAGTCGGTGATGTGTTTAATCTGGAACTCAATCGCCTAAAGCTGGAAAGTGTCGGTTATCACTGTGTGTCTCAAGTGTACGCTCATGCTGAGTTTGCAATACGCGGCGCGATTATTGACATCTTTCCAATGGGCAGTAACGTGCCGTTTCGTATTGAATTATGGGATGAAGAAATTGATTCGATACGCACTTTTGATGCAGAAACCCAATTATCGCTAGAAAAAATAGACCAGATTCAATTATTTCCTGCGCAAGAATTTCCGTTTACTGATGACTCCATTAAACATTTTCGCCAAGCATTTCGAGACCATTTTCCCAATGCCAGCGCGAAAAACACCCTGTATGTCGATGTTAGCAAAGGCATAAGCCCCAACGGTATTGAATATTATCTACCGCTGTTTGTTGAACAAACCGCCACCTTGTTTGATTACTTGCCGCAAACCGCCGTATTAGTATTATCAGAAAGCTTTGCTGACCTCGCCCACGCGTTTTATGCCGAAGCCGAAGAGCGTTTTGAACAACGAAAATACGATATTGAACGCCCATTACTCAAACCAGAATACCTGTTTTTATCGGCGAATGAATGGCTACAAAAAACCAACGACTTTGCGCGGCTTATTTTGCAATCCGTTGAGAATGAAGCAAACACCGCTTATCCACATTACGACTTCACGCCCAGTAATACCCTGCCCGATTTAACTATTAATGCCAAACTGGCAGAACCTGCGGGCGCGCGACAAACTCAGAAGTTATAAAATTAGTGCTAAGCAAGTCGATAACTGGCAAGCCTTTCTAAACTCAGCCGTTTCGCCTTGTCTGTTAGTTGCTCCAATAGATCACGGTTTATTGCTCGATAATCCCGCTATTGCCATTATCACCGAAAGCCAGCTTTCAGGTGAAAAAGTTGAACAACGGCGCAGACGGCGCAAATCAGCGGCGCGTGAACTCGAAAATATTATTAACAACCTCAATGAACTGAGCATCGGTTCACCTGTGGTACATCAAGAGCATGGCGTGGGTCGTTATTTAGGGCTACAAACCTTAACCGTCGGAGGGATTGCTAATGAATTCTTGATGTTAGAGTATGCCAACCATGACAAACTCTATGTACCTGTGTCATCGTTACACGTTATCAGCCGCTATACGGGCATGAATCCAGAAGACGCGCCGTTGCACAAACTCGGTAGCGACCAATGGCAAAAACTCAAGAAAAAAGCCATCGAACGGATTTATGATGTCGCGGCTGAATTGTTAGAAATTCATGCTAAACGCGCGATTAAACAAGGTCACGCTTTTAGCATTGATGAAGACGAGTACCAAGCTTTTGCTGATGCGTTTCCATTTGAAGAAACGCCCGACCAACAAGCCGCCATTGAAGCCATTTTAAAAGACATGGCAAGTCCGCAACCGATGGACAGAGTAATTTGCGGTGATGTCGGTTTTGGTAAAACCGAAGTGTCAATGCGGGCGGCATTTATCGCCGTACAAGCGGGTAAACAAGTCGCGGTATTAGTTCCGACCACGCTACTTGCCCAACAACATTATCAAAATTTTCAAGACCGATTCGCTGATTGGCCGGTACGGATTGAAGTGTTATCACGTTTTGTTTCACCCAAACAGCAAAAACAACTCGCTGAACAACTCGCCCTCGGTCAAATTGATATTATTATCGGCACGCACGCCTTATTATCCAAAGAATTAAAATATAAAGCCCTAGGCTTGGTCATCATTGATGAAGAACACCGTTTTGGTGTGCGGCAAAAAGAACACTTTAAAAAATTGCGTCATGAATTGGATATGCTGACGCTGACCGCCACGCCGATTCCACGAACGCTGAATATGGCAATGGCGGGATTACGCGATATATCCATCATTGCCAGTCCGCCACCGAATCGCCACGTTATCAAAACTTTTATCAGCGAATGGATAGATTCACAAATCAAAGAAGCCTGTTTGCGGGAAATCAAACGCGGCGGGCAGGTGTTCTTCCTGCATAACGATGTT
>NQJH01000203.1 GCA_002256685.1 Methylococcaceae bacterium NSP1-2
CGCCAGCCAGCCCCGCATCTGTGCAAACCCTGCTGATAACTCCCCCCACAATACCTCAGCACAAAAAAACCATTATCATACAAAAATTATTTGCCAATCGTTATTCAGATCAAGGTGATGACACGATTGTAGATACCCAAACCAATTTACACTGGATGCGTTTTTCATTAGGGCAAGCATGGAATGGCAAAACCAACATCACCGAAGCCAAACGCTACACTTGGCAAGAAGCACTCAATGCCGCCGATGAACTCAATCAATCAGGTGGCTTTGCCGGTTACCAAGACTGGCGCGTCCCCAGCATTGACGAATTAAAAACCATCGTCGAACGCGGCAAAAAACCCGCCATCAACCACACCATGTTCCCAGCTACCCCCCTGTCTATGTTTTGGTCTTGCTCATCCGCCACCAATGTCAATCATTCAGCATGGGCCGTTTATTTTTACGGAGGCAGTGCGTACTGGTATGGAAAAACCAGTTATTACTATGTGCGCTTGGTACGCAGTTAATAATGTTAAGCGGCAAATAGCCCTTTACTTGAAACCCAAATCGCCACTCTAATACCATAAAAATTCACCCTAAAAGCCCAAAGTGTTGTGGGTGCGAATTCATTCGCACCTACAACATACACAAGTGCTTAACTTAATAGCAGTGACGGAGCGCGAGAATGCTGGAGTAAAATAGCTTTAGCTATATTAGCTTCCTGAAAAAGAACGAGCGGCGGTGTATACCTATGAAACCTTTGAAGCGAACACAAAACTAAAGTCGCCGAAGTATGAGAAATATAAACCTAGGTTTGTACTCCAATCACTCAATGCTTACCATTACTTAAATTCAGATTAACAAAAAACGGGAGAATACTATTTCATGAGTACTTTATTACAAAGCGAACAAATTATTTACGGTGATTTAACGCAACAGTCTTATACCATCGATACTTTTTTAGGTGCGGGAACGCAGGGCGAAGTATATCGCGCTCATGCCAATGACAAAGCGGTGGCGATTAAATGGTATTTTCCGCATTACATTCAAAACGATCAACAACTCCATCAACGCCTAGAAAATGCGATTCGCAAAGGCAGTCCTGATAATAATTTTTTATGGCCATTGGAATTAGTCACCCAACCAAATAATGCGGGTTTCGGTTATGTTATGCCATTACGCGCTGCCAATTTTAAAAGTATTGTCGATTTAATGCGCCGCCGTGCTGAACCCAGTTTTTACGCGCTGATTAGTGCCTGTTTGCAACTCTCAGAAAGTTTTTTACAGCTTCATGCGAAAGGCTTGTGCTACCGAGACATCAATTTCAACAACGTATTTTTTGATCCGGATACCGGCGATATTCTGATTTGCGACAATGATAATGTGGATGTGAATGGCGCGACGGGGGCAATTAATGGCACGCCGCGTTTTATGGCTCCTGAATTAGTGCGCGGTGACGCGCCGCCGAATACCGAAAGTGATTTATTTTCGTTGTCGATTTTATTGTTCTATATGCTGATGCTGCATCACCCGTTAGAAGGTAAAAAAGAAGCCAGTATTCGTTGTTTTGACCAATCAGCAATGAATCGGCTGTACGGGACAGAACCGCTGTTTATTTTTGATCCACAAGATAGCAGTAACGCGCCTGTCGTTGGTTTGCATGATAACGCACTGGTGTATTGGGCATTGTATCCGCAGTTTTTGCGTGATGTTTTTACCCGTGCATTTACTACGGGTATTAAAGATCAACATGGACGTATTCGAGAAAATGAATGGCGGGTAATCTTGATTAATCTACGCGACAGTCTTTTTTATTGCCGCTGTGGTGGACAAAATTTTTATGACGCTGACACGGTAAAAAACTGCTGGGCGTGTAATAAAGCTTTGATTTACCCGCCACGGTTACGCATTAACAACACCGTGGTGATGCTGAATCATGATACTAAACTGTATGCGCACCATACTGATCAAAGCCAAAAATTTAATTTTTCCACTCCGCAAGCGGCGGTTAATCGCCATCCACAAGATCCGAATCGCTGGGGTTTACAAAATCTAAGCAATAACGCGTGGACAATTACCCTGCCTGATAACAGTGTTAAAATTGTTGATCCACAACGCTCGGTGAATTTAGCGGCGGGAATTAGCATTAATTTTGGTAATATCACGGCAGAAATTTGCGTTTAAACACCAACCACACACGGACACAACCATGACAGACATTATTAAAAGACCCGGCGGCGCGATGGCGAATCGTCCGTTACATTTTTTTTGGCTAGCCGATTGTTCTGGCTCGATGTATGGCGAAAAAATAGAACAGCTCAATTATGCGATTCGTAACGCGATTAAACCCATGCAGGATGTGGCAGCGGATAATCCTAACGCTCAAGTGATGGTACGCGCGATTAAATTTTCCACAGGGGCGCAGTGGCATATTGCAGCGGCAACGCCCGTAGAAGAATTCAAATGGGATAATTTAACCGCCAATGGTGTCACCGATATGGGGCTGGCATTACAACTTGCCGCTGAACAATTAGACGTGAGCCAAATGCCTGAACGCTGTTTGCCGCCCGTGTTAGTGTTGGTGTCTGACGGTCAACCTACCGATGATTTTAATGCGGGTTTAGCCGCGTTAATGAGTAAACCGTGGGGCAAAAAATCGGTGCGTATCGGTATTGGTATTGGATCAGATGTCGATTTAGAGGTGTTACAAAAATTTATCGGCAATCCTGAAGTGAAACCACTGCAAGCTAATAATGCCGAAGATTTAGTGAAATATATTCGCTGGGCTTCCACCGTGGTATTACAAGCGGCTTCTGCCCCTGCTAGCCAAGTCAAAGACCAAGTCAGCACTGGTGTTGTACCGATTCCACAAGCACCTACTGCATCCGATATTGATGCCGATGATGTGTGGTAAACAGCCATGAATTGGCAAATAATAGGCGACAGTGTACGCGGCGCGTCACACAAGCGTAATGATAAGCCCAATCAAGATGCGTGGGCGTTTAGTCAAAACGACACCTGCACTGTGCTGGCGGTTGCTGATGGTCACGGCAGTAGTAAACACACGCACAGTGAAATCGGTGCGCAATTAGCCGTACAAGCCGCGTTAGACTTGCTTAACGATTTTGCTCATGCTGACACGGGTGATAATTCACGGCAAATTAAACAAGCTGCCGATTATTTACCTAGCCAATTAGTGCAAGCATGGCGATTAGCGGTTGACGTGGCTGACAACGGAGAAACTGAAAACGCCAAAGACCGCTACAGTCTTTACGGCACAACACTACTAGCGGTATTAATCAGCGCAGATTACGCGCTGTATTTACAAATTGGTGATGGCGATTTATTGGTTTTAACGGCGGACGGGCAGACACAAAGCCCGTTGCCAAAAAATACCCATTTAATCGCCAATGAAACTTACTCGCTGTGTGAAGAAAAAGCGGTTTACCACGTCGAGTTAAACCTACAATTTTTTGACCATATTCCACAGCCTGCGCTGATTTTCCTAGCTACCGATGGTTATGCCAATTCATTCACCGATTCAAGCGATTTTCAGCAAGCCGTACAAGATTTTCAACAACAAATTGCCACACATGGCGCGGACAAAATTCAAAGCTGTTTAGCCGATTGGCTCAATGAAACCTCAGAACAAGGCAGTGGTGATGATGTCACAGTGGCGATGGTGTTGCCTACAGTTGTGGAAAACTTGGTGGATGTACCGCTCAGTGAAGTGTAAAACACAGGAGTCCAATAGCTTCAGCTATTGGCTAGAAAATAGCTGAAGCTATTGGACTCCTGAGGCAATGACAGAGATTGTGGGAATGATGTAAACCGCATTGTGTAAATAAAAAAATATCAACAACGAGCATACTATTATGATTATTAACGGTGTCACCATAGACGCAACTTTTGCGGAGGCTTTTCCAATGAAAGCTACCCGCGCCATTATTACCGCGCAAAATGAAAAATGGGCAATGATAGCCGCGCAAGCGATGACGGGGTTTGCGACTTCCGTTATTGCCTGTGGCTGTGAAGCAGGGATTGAGCGAGTGTTAAGTCCCGATGAAACGCCAGACGGCAGAGCAGGGGTGTCAGTAATGATTTTTGCAATGGGCGGTAAGAGTCTTGCAAAACAACTGGAAACGAGGGCAGGGCAGTGTGTATTGACTTCGCCAACTTCGGGGTAAAAACCTGCGCTATTTTGGTGATGGTTTTCAAATTGCCAAAAAAATATCAGGCAAGCGGTATTGGCGTATCCCCGTCATGGATGGCGAATTTTTAGCAGAAGCCACCACAGGACAAGTAGACGCAATCGGCGGCGGTAACTTTTTGGTATTAGCCACTTCGCAACCGCAAGCCTTGGCGGCGTGTGAAGCAGCGATTGAAGCCATGCGTCTTGTGCCGAATGTGATTATGCCGTTCCCCGGTGGCGTAGTGCGTTCGGGTTCTAAAGTCGGTTCAAAATATAAAACCTTGAATGCTTCGACCAATGACGCATTTTGCCCGACGCTAAAAGGCGCGACTAAAACCGATTTATCGCCTGATATTGAATCAGTGATGGAAATCGTGATTGATGGTTTAAGCAAAGAAGACATAGACAACGCTATGCGTGTCGGTATGCAGGCGGTGTGTGATTTGGGCGCGGCACAGGGTATTCAACGCATCAGCGCGGGCAATTATGGCGGTAAATTAGGACCGTTTCACTTTCATTTACAGGAGATTATGGCATGAGTGCGTTAACTTTTACTTTAAAGACTCAACCCGCGCAACGAGTGGATTTATCTCCGTTGGTGTGTCAGCGTTTGCAGGGTTTAAGTGTTGCCGATATTGCTGCGCTTGAACTGCACAGTGGCAAACGTAAGCTCCGTGTTGATGAATTATTCACTATCGAAGGCGCAGATGCTCAAAACATCGTCATTAAAAACAGCATTGATAAACTGGATTTTATCGGTAAAGAATTGGAAGGCGGCTCGATTACGGTAGAAGGTGATGCAGGTGCGTATTTGGCTATGAGCATGAAGTCGGGCGAAATTAAAGTCTCTGGCAATGCTGGGCTGTATGCGGCGTGTGAAATGAAAAATGGTTATTTGGAAATTGCGGGTAATGTCGGTGATTTTTTAGGTGCGGCATTACCCGGTAATAAAATGGGCATGAAAGGCGGCACGATTTTAGTCAAAGGTAATGCAGGTGAGCGCGTTGGCGATCATTTACGCCGTGGTTTGATTTTAATCGAAGGCAATGCGGGCGATTATTGCGGTTCGCGCATGACAGCAGGAACGATTGCCGTCATGGGCAACACAGGCAGATATTTAGGTTATGCGATGCGTCGCGGTACGTTATTACTATGGAACGCCCCGCAACTATCCGCCAGTTTCAATGATT